>NZ_JBEXYL010000148.1:0-14170 GCF_040630895.1 Streptomyces sp. NPDC005728 | reverse complement strand
CCGTGAGCGCCTGGGCCAGGCCCAGGGCCTGACCGGCCCGGAGACGGCCGTGCTGCTGGCCTACACGAAGATCACGGTCGCCCGCGGCGGCACACGGTCGAGGCGGCGCGCCCGGACCGTGGGCCGCGGCAGGCGGATCCTGAAGATCGCGGCAATATGCCTGGCCCTCGGGGTGCTGGGCACGGCCGGCGTCGGCTACTGGTTCTACCAGCATCTGAACGGCAACATCGAGAGCGTCTCGCTCGACGGCAAGGGCGGCCAGGAGAAGGCCGACGCGTTCGGCCGTACCCCGATCAACCTCCTGGTGATGGGCTCGGACGGCCGCACCAACAAGACGGACTGCAAGCTCGGCGGCGGCTGCTCCAAGACCGGTGTGCAGACCGGCAGCAACGCGGACGTGCAGATGGTGGTGCACATATCCGCCGACCGCTCGAACGCCACCGTGATGAGCATTCCCCGTGACACCATGACCCAGGTTCCGGCCTGCAAGGACCGCGCGTCCGGCCAGTCCACGTCCGGTTACTACGGGCAGATCAACAGCGCGCTCCAGTACGGCCCGGCCTGCCAGGTGGCGACCGTCCACCGGCTCACCGGCATCCCCATCGACCACTTCGTCAAGCTCGACTTCTCCGGCGTGGTCAGGATGTCCGACGCGGTCGGCGGCGTCTCCGTGTGCGTCAGCGACAACGTCTACGACACCTACTCGCACCTGAAGCTGTCCAAGGGCAGCCACACCCTCAAGGGAGTCGCGGCACTGGAGTTCGTGCGTTCCCGGCACGGCTTCGGTGACGGCAGCGACCTGGGCCGCACCGTCTCCCAGCACATCTTCCTGAGCGCGATGATCCGCAAGTTCAAGAGTGCGGGCACGCTCACCGATCCCGGCGCGGTCTACGACCTCGCGGACGCCGCCACCAAGGCGCTGACCGTGGACGACGGTCTGGGTACCGTGAAGAAGCTGATCTCTCTCGCAGCCGATCTGAACAAGGTGCCCACCAAGCGGATGACCTTCACCACCATGCAGACCGGCACCGACCCCAGCGACAGCAACCGCGTGGTGGTGGGTGCGGGCGCCAAGGCCCTCTTCGCCACCATCGCCGACGACCAGTCGCTGACCACCGGCTCGGGCAAGAAGTCCACAGCGGCCTCCGCGACCGCCGAGGCCACGGCCACCGCCCCGGCCGTGCCCGCGTCCCGGATCGCCGTGACGGTCGAGAACGGCACCGGGATCACCGGCCGTGCCTCCGCCGTCGCCACCGCGCTCACCTACAAGGGCTTCAGCTCCGGTACGACCACGGCCAACGCTCCGAGCCCCGCGGCGACCACCACCCTCACCTACGGCAGCGGTCAGAAGGCCGAGGCCCAGACGGCCGCCAAGGCGCTTGGCCTGTCCGCCTCGCACCTCCGGCAGGGCACCGGAACGGGCCTGACCCTGGTGGTCGGCAGCGACTGGCCGAGCGGCACCACCTTCCCCGGCGGCACCTCCTCGCCCGCACCCGCCAACACGAAGGCCGCGGTCTCCAACGCCCACGCGCAGACCGCCGACCAGGCCAAGACCTGCGCCAAGGTCAGCCCCTACAAGACGGTGAGCCTCAACGGAGTCCCCATGACGCCGGCTCAGGCGTACGCGGCGGCGCGGAGCAAGCCCGACTCGGACGACTGAGCGGGGCGGCGTCCTGGGCCGACTGTCCGGTGCCGCCGGGTTCCCTCCGTGGCCGTCCGCGGTCCCCCTCTATCGCAGGGGGCTCGCCGCTATCGCAGGGGGCTCGCCGCGGCGGACCACAGCACTGCGGCCGCCTCCCTCGTCGCACCGCTATGAGCGGTACGTGAGGGAGGCGGCCGCAGTGCCTCTGACTGCTGACTAGCGGGCGGTGCCGAAGTCCTGGGTCCAGTAGCTGTTGGGCTGGGCCAGCCCGACGCCTATCTCCTTGAACGAGCAGTTGAGGATGTTGGCCCGGTGGCCGGGGCTGGACATCCAGCCCGCCATGACCTGCTCGGGAGTGGTGTAGCCGTAGGCGACGTTCTCGCCGTAGGCGCTCCAGCTGTAGCCGGCGCGCGTGATCCGGTCGCCCGGGGAAGACCCGTCGGATCCGGTGTGCGACATGTTCTGGTGAGCCGCCATGTCCTGGCTGTGGGCCTGCGCCGCCTTGGTCAGGGTCGCGTTCAGGGTCAGGGCCGAGCAACCCACCTTGCTGCGCTCGGCGTTGACGAGCGCCACGATGCGAGCGACGACCCCGGACGCCGTGGCGGTGGGCTTCGGCGTACTCGGCGACGCGGGGGCCGCGGAGGCGGAGGGGGGTGCCTTGGGGGTGCTGTGCGTCGCGGTGGGCTTGGGCTTGGGCTTCGGCTTGACGGTCCTGTGCGCGCTCGGAGAGGCGGTCGGAGTCTGCGAGGCCACCGCGGTGGGCTTGCCGGACTTGTCGCCCTTCCAGTGGTGATCCCAGTGGTGATCCCAGTGGTGATGGCGGCCGGCCTGGTGCTGTCGGTTCTGGGCCGCGTGGTTCTTCTGGGCCTGGTAGTTCCCGGCCCTGTCCGCCTGGTTCTCTCCATTGTCCGGCCATTCGGCACAGGCCATGGCGACGGACGGTACGCCCACGGCACTCAGGACGACCGCGGCGATGACCATCCGCCGGTAATGCTGCTTCTTGCGATGCTTCGCCATGCGTGACCTCACCGGTAGTCGCCGACACCGGCCCGTCGCGGCCGGCTCGGCGCGGACTCCGCTCCTGAACTGCGGAGACTTACTGCGGGTCGTCATTGTTAGAAGGGCTTCAAAGGGAGCGCAAAGACGTGTCGTACTACGTTGCTTCGTAGACGTGGGGGGCCCTTGCCAAGGGCACGCGTGCGTGCTGGTCCGATTTGTTCGGCCGGCGCGGAATGCTGTCGCCCCGTCAGAAACCCCGTGACTGTCGGAGGACGGGCGAAAATGCCGGGCTGGGGGAATGCCGTCACACCGTGCGCGGCAGGTGTCCGCACCAAGATGGACAAATCCCATATGTCACCAGAGCGGCATCTACTATTCGGCATGCCTAGCCCTCGGGGGTCGCGTGACGGATGTCACGGAACCAAACCTTCCGGTTCTCGTCGGCGGCCCACAGGGCGATCTGCGTACGCGAGCGAAGGCCCAGCTTGTCGCGGACCTTGTCCAGGTGCGTGGCAACCGTATGCACGGAAAGCCCGAGTTGATCCGCTATCTTCCGGTTGGTCAGTCCTTCCGCGACCAGCTCGACGACCATGAACTCTCTCGCGGTCAGCCGGGACCGCTCGTCGGCGATCGGCAGAGCGGCCGCCCTGCCGTGGACGGCGGCTCCGTCCCTCGTCCGCAGGGCGTACGCGACGAGCCGTTCCCCGTGCAGCCCCCGTGCGCCGACGACGGCGGCGTCCCGCTCGGCCGGTGACAACACGGTCCTCGCGCGTTCCGCCGCCTCTTCCGTCCTGCGTCGCCAGGAAGCCTCGGGCTCGGTGTCCAGCAGGCGCCGCGCCCGTACGCTCGCCTCGTACAGTCGCAGCGCGCGCCGCATGTCTCCGCTCTCGGCTGCCACGAGCGCCAGGCCCTCCACGGGATACAGGGAGTGGAAACTGGCCCCGGGAGTGATCCGCAGTACCTCGGCGAACAGCGCCTCGGCGCTCTTCAACTGCCCCAGAGCCAGCCGTACGGCCCCCGCGGTGTGCAGCGCGGCCGCCGTCCGAGGCCAGGGCGCATGCTCCCGGAGCACGGGCAGACACCGGGACATCAGCTCGTCGGCTTCCAGCTCCCCGCCCGCCTGGAGCAGCGCCCAGGCGAGGTGATGGGTGCACCACGCGATGTCCTGCGGTGTGCCGACCGAGGCGAGGACCTCCAGGCACTCGCGCAGATCCGCGACGGCCTCCGTGAACTCCTCGCGGCACAACCTCGCCGCAGCCCGCGCGTCGAGGGCGTTGGCAAGCCCGGCGGGGTCGTGGCGCAACCGCTCCAGCTCCACCGCCTGCTCGCCCAGACGCAGAGACGCGGGCAGGTCGGCCTGCTGGCAGGCCGCCCGCGCGGCGAGCGCCGGTATCTCTCCGCCGAGCGCCCGGCCGTCGGCTCCCCGCAGGAGTCCGGTCAGCAGCGCCCGGGCGGCCGACGGCTGCTCCTGCTGGTAGTGCACCCGGGCCAGCCCCAGGGTCAGTCGTACCTGCGCGGCGGCGCCGTGGCCGGTGGCGCAGGCCAGTACCGAGGCGAGATTGTCCCGTTCCGCCATGAGCGGGCTGCTGGCCTGGTCCGCGACCACGTCTCCGCAGCCCCGATCGGCCAGTTCGGTCAGCCATGCCAGGGCGCGCCGCAGGGTGGCGGGCACCTCGCCGGACGCGCGCAAACGGTCCATGGCGTAGGCACGGATGGCACTCAGCTGCCGGAAGCGTGTGGGCGCTTCGTCCCCCGGCAGGCGGACGATCAGGGACTTCGCCTCCAGGGCGCACAGAATGCCCCGGACCTGCCCCGGCCCGATGCCGCCGCCCACGCACACCGTCCGCGCCGCGGCCACGTCGAACCCGCCCACCAGGACCGCGAGCCGCCGGAACACCGCCTGCTCCGCCGGATCGAGCAGGCGATGGCTCCAGTCGACGGCGGCGGCGAGCCCGCTGTGCCGTCGTGGCCCGGTCCTGCTCCCGCCTGTCAGAAGATCCAGCTGCGACAGCTGGTCGTCCAGCCCGGCCAGGATGTCACCCGGCGCCAGGGTGCCGGCGTGGCGAGCCGCGAGTTCGACGGCGAGGGTCAGGCCGTCCAGCCGCCGGCAGATCTCGGCCACCAGACGGCCGTTGCCCCGGTGGAGCGAGAACCCGGGCGAGCTGCTCGTGGCACGGTCGACGAACAGCCGCACGGCATCCGTCCGCAGCAGGGCCGCCACGTCGTCCCCGGCGCCGGCCGACGGTACGGACAGCTCACCGACCCGGAAGACGGTCTCGCCGGGTACGCGCAGGGGCTCCCGGCTGGTGGCCAGGACCCGCAGTCGAGGACAGCGGCCCAACAGGGTCGCGACCAGCTGGGCACAGGGCTCGGCCAGATGCTCGCAGTTGTCCAGCACCAGCAGCCTGGTGGCCTCACCGATCGCACGGACCAGCCCGTCCACACCCGTCCGGCCGGCCCGCTCGCCCACGCCCAGCGCGGCGGCCACGGACTGTGTCAGCAGCGCGCTGTCCTGCAGCGAGTCCAGCTCCACGAGGTCGACCCGGGCGTAGCGGTTCGGTAATCCCCGGGCGAACTCCAGCGCCAGCCGCGTCTTGCCCACACCGCCCGCACCGGTCAGCGTGAGAAGACGCGTGCTCCTCAGCAGCTCGCGCAGCCGCGACAGCTCCTGCCGCCGGCCGACGAAGGAGTCGAGCGACGACGGCAGAGCCCGGTCGGGGGAGGGGGCTGTGCCCGGCGTCGCAGGCGGTGCGGCGGCCGAGGCCTGCTGGGGCCGGCGGGCGTTCCGCGCTGCGAGCCGCTGTCTGAGCGCCCGTTGCCGGCAGGCGTTGGAACAGTAGCGAGCCGGCCGACCCCCGTGCGGTCTCGTGATCAGCGCTGCGCCGCATATCTCACACGTTCGACTCCGGCTCATCCCCGATTCCTGGCCGCCGGTTCCGGGGGCGAAACCATCCGCCTTCAGCCACGTGCGGCCGGTTCCGGGAGCGGTGCCGCGACCGTCGGCGGGGACCGGCGACCGCTCCCGGAAGCGGGTCAGGGCACGGCCGTGGGGTCTATGCCGAGCACGACGGTTCCGGTCACCCCCTTGCCGAGGTCGCTGCCTGCCTGGGTGATGCTCAGCAGGGTGGAGGACCCGCCGTTGCGGTAGATGCCGTCCCTCGCGTTGAGCGTGCGGGTCGCCGTGTTGTTCCGGTAGGGGGTGAGGGCGGCGACCCTGGTGTTGTACGTCTCCGGGAAGTAGAGCTGGCCCGTGTGGGACACATGGCCTCCTCGGTACTTCCCGTTGGACACGGTGCCGCCCGCATGCGTCTTGACGTGGATGTGGAGGGCCCGGCCGACGTACCAGCCCGGGTAGACGGTGGTGAACTCCGCAACGCCGGAGGCGTCGGTCAGCTGGACACCGCGCAGGAAGGTCGTGTCCGGGGTGGAACCGCCGGCGACGTACCCGGAGTAGATCCCGAGGGCGTCGCAGTGCCAGATGTCGACCGCCGTGCCGGGCAGCGGGGCGCAGGTGGTGCTGTCGACGACGGTGACGCGGAGGGTGAGCGGCACTCCGGCCTTGCCCTCGGTGATGTCCTTGCGGACCGTCTCCAGGTCCAGGTAGTAGGGCCCCTCGGTCTGCTCGGGCGTGAGGACACAGGCGGCGACGAGCCGGGGAGCGGGCCCGGACACGATGTCGGGGGCTGCGGCGGCCGCCGCCTGCGTGGCGGCGAGACCCAGTGCGGCCACGCCGAGGGTGGCGCCGCCGAGGGTGGCGATGACGGACCTGCGGGTGGTGCCGGCCGCCTCCGGGAGGCTGTCCGGTTCCGCGGCGTTGTGGTGGGGGGTGTCAGTCATGCTGCGACGATGGCGCCTGCGGCGGTTGGCGGGATCGCACGGACGACCGATGAAATCGGGCGCGTTACGAAACCCGCGGGGGCTCTCGAGGCGGATCCCGGTGAAGCCGGGGCGCATCGGGAGCGGTGGGCAGGGCGAGGTGCGCGAGGTCGCCCGGCGGGGGCGTGGTCACGGGCCACAGCGGAGCGGCGACCCCGTCGGCGAGCGCGGCCGGCGCGTCGGTGAGGTTCATGCGCTCGCGAAGCCGGCCGTAGAAGTCCATGGGGCCCAGCCGGACCGCCTTGAGCCGGCGGGGAGCGGCGTACACACCGATCCAGTCCCCGGGGTTGAGCACCCCGCGCACCTGCCCGTCGATGCTGACGGCGGCCTGGCCCGACCGTTCCAGGACCCGCAGTGCGATGGGCTCGTCCGGGGCGGCCACGACGGAGCGGTTGAACGTCATGTGCGGGGCGACAGGGGTGAAGATGAGGCCCTCCGCGCGGGGCGAGACGACCGGACCGCCGGCGGCGAAGCTGTACGCGGTCGACCCCGTGGGCGTGGCCACCAGCAGCGCGTCGGCGGAGTACGACGCGAGGAGCCGCCCGGCCAGATAGACGCCGACCGACACCTGCCGGTCCCGGGCGAGCTTCTCCAGGACGACGTCGTTGAGGGCGGTCACGTCCAGGGCGACGCCCCAGTCGTCACCAGTCACGCACTCCCTGCGGACCCCCGGCGGCGGCAGCATGGGTCCGCGGCCGTACCGCACCATCGTCTCCAGGTTCTCCGGCACCTTCAGCCGGCACGAGGCCCGCAGGGTGAGCAGCATCCGGCTCTCGACGGTGATCCGCTCCTCCTGTACGGCGTCCAGCGCCGCGCGCACCGCCGTGGCGGGCACCTCCGTCAGGAAGCCCACCCGCCCCAGATCGACACCGAGGACCAGGGCGTCGTTCTCGGCGGCCAGCCGGGCTCCGCGCAGGAAGGTCCCGTCACCGCCCAGGGTGACGATCAGGTCCGGATCGCCGGCGGTGTCGATCTCCTCCCGGGCGCTGTGCCGCTCACCCTCCTGCCACACGTCGATGTCGGCACACCCGACGGCATGCTCGGCGCACCACTCCCGCACGGAGCCCGCGGCGGCCACGGCCTCCGCCCGTCCGCCGTGAACGACCAGGCCGATACGGTTCACCGTCATACCCGCCTCCCGTCGGCTCGCACAGGTAGCCATGCTCACCACGATCCCAGCCGCCGCGTCACCCGGCATGCCGTCGGAGGTGCGCCGCCGGCCCCCGACCCGGGCGTTCGTTCCGATCCGGCCCGCTTCTTGTCACTGCCATGTCACAGGCGTCCCGCAGGGGAACCCCTGGTCAGATGGCCCTGTCTGAATCCGTGAGCACCGGCTGGAGCCGGTCGGCCTGAGCACTTCGGACATCGGGGGACCCCATGCAGTACCGAGACACCATCCGCGTCACCACGTCGGCGCTGGCCGTGGTCGTGGCCGCCCTGTCACTGTCGGCGTGCCAGTCGGGCGGCGGCGAGCCGACGGACAAGACGCCGTCGCAGGCCCCGGCCACCGCGACCGGTTCCCCCAAGGCCTCAGCTCCGACGAGCCCGGCCGCCGAGACCTCGCGGCCCTCCGGCGGCGGTACGTCGACCCCTGCGGGTGCCCCTGCCTCCCCGGCGTCCGACGCATCGGCCGGTACCGCGCCGAGGTGTAAGGCTTCCGCCCTGGCAGCCACGGCGTACCAGGCTGCCGACCGTCCCGTCGGCACCGGCACCGGAGCGGCGATCGTCGAGTTCACCAACACCTCCGGAAAGGCGTGCACCCTCAAGGGCCACCCGTCGGTGGCCGGGGCGGGCAACGGCTCGCCCGAGCACAACACGCCGCTGGTGGTGACGCCTGCCGGGTCCGCTGCGAGCGTGCGGGTCGCGCCGGGTGGCAAGGCATGGGTGAAGCTGACCTTCGTCCAGGTGCAGGGCGAGGCCGACGGCTACTGCGCATCGGGCGCGAAGCCCGCCGCGTACCCGACGCTGGTAGTCGGCCTGACCGGGTCCGGGGCACATCAGGTCGCCCTGTCGGACGGTGTGTTCGCCGAGTGCGACAACAAGGTCACCGCGACCGCGGTCACGGCGGTCAAGCCTGCCTGACCTGCGGCTCTGCGCCGCCCTCGGCGAGTGCCGGGGGCGGCAGGCCCGGCGCCTGCTCGTCAGCGGGCCGTCGCGGAGGAGACGGCGGCCCGGGCCGCCCGTTCCACCAGGGCGACGCCGTCCTTCATCGACGTGTTGCCGTCCGAGAGCACCGCGACGAGGTAGTGGTGCCCGCCCGTCGTGATCCGGCCGACGCTGTTGACGTCCCACAGTCCGGTCGTGTTGCGCTGGAGCCAGCCGTTCTTCAGGGCCCACCCGGAGCCGGAGGCCGCCGAGACGCCCCAGGACTGGTCGGCCGCGACATGGGTCATCAGTGTGCGGATGTAGGTGCGGGACGTGTCACTGAGCGCGGACGCGGAGGCCGACTTCGCGGCAGCCCCGGTGTCGAACACGGCACGCAGCAGCCGTATCTGGTCGCTCGCCGTGGTCCGGGTCAGCCCCCACTTCGGGCCGGGGCCGCCCTGGGTGGCGGTCAGCCCCAGCCGCTTGTTCGCCGCAGCGAGGCCGGGAGCGAGGCCGATGCGCCGCCAGAGGGCGTTGGCCGCCTTGTTGTCGCTGTGCTCGATCATCGCCTCCGCCTTGGCGCGCTCCTGCGCGGTCAGGGCGTGCCCGGACTCCTGCACCTGGAGAAGCACCGCGGCGAGGATGTCGACCTTGATGATGCTCGCCGTGTCGTAGGGGGTGTCGTCGCCGTACACCGCTGGCGTCCGGCCCGTGCCCTCCAGGTCGAGGACCGCGGCCGACACGCGCGCCTTGCCCTGTGCGTGCACCGACGCCGGGAAGTCGGTCTGGCCGGAACCGGAGCGCGGCGACGTGGTGGCAGCAGCCGCCGGGTGGAGCGTGCCGGCCGCGAGGAGGGTCGACACCGCGGCGGCGAGTGCGCCGCAGACCGCCGCGCGGCGCGACAGGGGTCGGGTCAGGTACGCCATGGTGAGGGGCCTCGGCAGTTCAGGGGGCAGGGACACAGCCCTGCGAACCTAAACAAAACACCCGCTTCGCGAAGTGACCGCGGCCACGACAGGGCCCCTTTGGGCATGAATTGTGAGCAGAACAACAGGAGGCACCGCTGAATCGCGCGACGTGACCGATGCGCACGCTGCGTGAGCGTGGCGGTGGCTTGTTCGCTCCGCCCACGGGGAAGACAGTGACCAGAGAGGCAGACCGGGCTCAGGAGGCGTCATGGGCACTTCAGCGGAGCCGAGGGTGTCCGGCCTGGAGGTCCGGTCCATCGACTACGTCCCCCTGGACGAACGGCACGGCAAGCTCTGGCACCTAGGCCCGCTCTGGTTCATGTCCAACGCGCAGATCGCCACCCTGGCGGTGGGGCTGATCAGCATCACCGAGGGCGGGAACCTCATCTGGTCGCTGCTGGCCATCGTCGCCGGCACCGTCATCGGCACCTTCTTCATGGCCTTCCACTCGGCGCAGGGCCCCCAGCTGGGCCTGCCACAGATGATCCAGTCGCGGCCCCAGTTCGGTTACGTCGGCGCCCTGCTCGTGTGGCTCTTCGCGTATGTGCAGTACGCGGGATTCAACGTCTTCAACAGCATCCTCGCCGCCGACGCCCTGCACACCACGCTGCACGGCGGCGTCAAACTGTGGGTGGTCGTGGTCACCGCGGTCGCACTCGTCATCGCCCTGGTGGGCTACGACATCATCCACAAGGCCGAGCGCTACCTGACGTACGTCTTCCTCGTCATCTTCGGGATCTTCACCGTCGGCGTCCTGGTCAACCTGCACTACCCCGCGGGCTCCTTCGACCTCGGCGCCTTCCAGTGGACCCCGTTCCTGGCCCAGTTCGGCGTGGTCGCCGGCTACCAGATCAGCTGGGCCATCTACGTCTCGGACTACTCGCGCTACCTCCCGCCGGACGTGACGGTCCGCAAGACCTTCTACTGGACGTACTTCGGCTCCGCGCTCGGCGGTATCTGGCTGATGGTGCTCGGGACGCTGCTGGCCGCCTGGGCCGGCAAGGACTTCGAGACGATCGCGTCGATCAACGCGGCCGGCGACGAGGTGTTCGACGGGTTCGGCGCGATAGTGCTGCTCTTCGCCGCCCTGGGGCTCGTGTCCGTCACCGCACTGAACATGTACGGCGGTTCACTGACCCTCATCAGCGGCATCGACTCGTTCAAGCGGGTGCGGCCGACCCTCGGCGTACGGCTGCTCACCTTGGGCCTGACCGCGGCGCTCTCCCTGGTCGGTGCCCTCGCCGCCACCTCGCACTTCCTGGAGAACTTCAACAATTTCCTGCTGCTGGTGCTCTACTTGTTCATCCCGTGGACCGCGGTGAACCTCATGGACTACTACGTCGTGCGCCGCGGGCACTACGCCGTGGCCGAGATCTTCAACCCGAACGGCATCTACGGCCGTTGGGGCTGGCACGGCATCATCGCGTACCTGGTCGGCTTCGTCGTCATGATCCCGTTCTTCTCGGTCGGCACCCTGTACGTGGGCTCCGCCGCCGAGGCGCTCGGCGGAGCCGACATCTCCCTGTTCCTCGGCCTGCCCGTCTCCGCACTGCTGTACTGGTGGCTGACCCGCTCGATCGACGTGGCGGCCGAGACCCGCGTGGCGGAGGCCGAGGCGGAGGCACTGGAACAGGCGGCACACGAACACCGCGAACCCTGAGTCAGGAAGTACCTGCGAGCAGTTCCTGCGGCAGTTCCCACAGGCGCCGGGCGTTGTCCGGGTCGACGGCGTAGCGGGCCACGCCGTGCAGGGCGCCGGAGCGGCGGTCGACGACCTCGGTCTCGTTGCAGTCGACGAAGCAGCGGCCGCCGACGCCGTCGAGGAGGGGCGAGGCGGCGAGCAGGACGGACGTGGCGGCGCCCTGCTCGACGGTCTTGGTCAGGTGGGCGGGGACCCGTCCGCTGCCCCTGCCCCCGATGTGCCGTTGCAGGTTGGTGCAGATGGCGCAGGGCATCAGCACGTTGGCGGTGATGTTGTCACCGGCTCAGCGGCGGGAGGGCCTCCACGGCGAATGGGACGTTGGCGGTCTTGGCTGACCGTAGGCGAGCCATGGGCCGTAGGGGGGAACGCGAAGTGGACGTCGTCCCACACCACCGGGGAATGCTGGTGGCCGGTGGAACTGACCACCACGATCCGGGCGGAGCCGTCGGTGGCCGGCGCGTCGTGCAGGCCGGTCGCCAGGGCGAAGTGCCCCAGGTGGTTGGTGGCGAACTGCCACTCCCAGCCCTGCTCGGTGTACTGCTGGGGACAGGCCATGACGCCCGCGTTGTTCACCAGCACGTGCAGCGGACCCTGCCAGGCGGCGGCGGTGAAAGCGCTGACGGAGCCGGGGTCGGTCAGGTCCAGCCAGATGCGCGACGTGCACGTCCTGGTTGCCGGTCTTCTCGGTGATGTCCCCGGCGATGCGCCGCCCGCCGCCACGTCCCGGACCGTGAGGGCCACGGCCGCACCGGTGGTGGCCAGGGCGCGCGCCGTCTCCGCTCCGAGACCGGAGGAGGCGCCGGTGACCACCGCACGGCGGCCGGTGGGATCGACTCCCTCCGCGACCTCCGCGGCCGTGCCGGCGAAACCGAACGGGGTGGTGACGGCACTCATGAGTGAACTCCTTGCTGTGTACCGAAGCATGCGAGGCGGTCCTGTGTTCAGGGCGTGAGCATCCGGTCCTGCTCCACCGGGGGTGTGCCGCCGTACCAGGGCAGGGCCTTGCCGAAACGGACCAGCTCGCCGTAGAGCGCGGGATCGACGCCATCGGCGAGGACCAGGTCGAGCACGGACCGGGCGGCCTCGGCGGGCGACCGGGCCTGGCTGTAGTCGCTGAACCAGGGGCGGGAGGTGGCGGTGTCGACCATGCCCGGACACACGGAGGCGATCAGGGTGCCGCTGGCGAGGTCCTCGGCGCGGCGTTCGGCCGCCACCGCGCGGACGGCGGCGACCTGCGCCACCTTGGACGGCACGTTCAGCCAGCGCGGCCAGCCCGCCTCCTCCGCGGTCCCGTTGTGGACGGCGCTGCGCCAGGACTCGACGGCGTACTCGACCTGGTCGAGGCTCGCGCCGTCGAACAGATGGTGCAGCCGCGCATCGAGGTGGCCGAGGGTGCCCAGGCTGCTGGCCACGACGAGCAGCCGGCCGCCCGGGCGCAGGACGGGGCCGAAGGAGCGCAGGATCGCGTGTGCGGCCGTGTTGGAGATGTCGATGAACTCGTCGGCGCGCGCGGCCTGCGACTCGTCGGGCAGCAGGCGGGCGACCGCGTTGGAGATCACGACGTCGACCCCGCCGTACCGCCGCCGGAGCTCGCCGGCCAAGCGGTCGACGGCGTCGGTGCCGGTGACGTCCAGGACCCGGCCCTGGACCCGACTGTGCGTGCCGGGCAGCCGGGCCACCTCATCGGCGGCCTCGGCCACCCGCTGCGGGCTGCGCCCGGTGAGCAGGACGAGGTCGTCCGGGCCCATACGGGCCGCCAGCCCCTCGACGAGGGCGCGGCCGAGCCCCTGATTGGCGCCCGTGACGAGGGCGATGCGCGAAACGTTCATGGCTGCCACGCTAGGAACACGCGCCTCATGCGTCCAACGAGAGTTACGCACGACTAGTATGCGTAAACGTCATGGACTTCACGGATGTGTCACTGACGGCGCTGCGCGTCTTCCGCGCGGTGGCCGAGCAGGGAACCTTCACCGCAGCCGCGGTGTCGCTGGGCTACACGCAGTCGGCAGTGTCGCGGCAGATCGCCGCGCTCGAACGGGCGGCGGGCGCGGAGCTGCTGGAACGCAGGCGGGACGGCGTACGACTGACCGCGGCGGGCCGTGTCGTCATGCGCCGGGCGACGGTCGTGATCGACGAGATCGACGCGACCGCGCGCGAACTGTCCGGCCTCCCCGGACAGGCCGGGAAGGTCCGGCTCGGCTGGTTCCCGACCGCCGGTGCGGTGCTGGTGCCCGCGGCCCTGACCGCGCTGCGCGACACCGACCCGGGTCTCCACGTCATCGGCCGGGAGGGCGGCACCCCCGCCCTGGTGCGCGCTCTGCGCGCCGGCAGCCTGGACCTGGCGCTGCTGGCGTCGGCGCCGCCGTTCCGCGCGCCGGATGCCGAGTCGCCCCCACTGGTGCTGCGCACGCTCACCGAACGCGCCCTGTGTCTCGCGGTGCCCGCCGCCCACCCGCTCGCCCGCGGCGACTTCGTCGACGTGGCCGACCTGCGCGGTCAGCGCTGGATCGCGGGCTCCTCCTCCGGAGAGGACCGGCTGATGGGAGTCTGGCCGGGCCTGGACGAGCGGCCCGAGATCACGCACACGGCCCGTGACTGGCTGGCCAAGCTCCACCTCGTCGCCGCCGGCTGCGGCCTGACCACCGTGCCCGCCTCGCTCGCCCCCGTCGCACCCCGTGGGGTCCGCATCCTGCCGGTCCGTGGCGGTCCCCAGGAACAGCGCCGCGTACTGCTGGCCCGCCTGCCGCACCCACCGGCCGACGCGGTCGCCCGCGTGGCAACAGCCCTGCGCACCGCGGCCCTTGTCGACCGCGATGAAGCCGTCCTCGATCATGGACAGGACCAGCGCGGTCGTACCCAGCTTGAGGTAGGTGGAGATCTCGGAGAGGTTGGCGTCGC
>NZ_JBEXYL010000147.1:0-14240 GCF_040630895.1 Streptomyces sp. NPDC005728 | reverse complement strand
GCTGGTACCGGCGGCACTACACATGGGAGGTGACCCAGGACCCGGACACGGACCCCGTCCGCTTCCCGCCTCCCGGTCCGGACGCTCTCGCCCTGGCCCGGAAACGGTCCCTTGCCGACTGCCCGCCGCTGACTGCGTCCCCGCCGCTCCGGCTGGAGGTCGTCGATCCGGGCCCGCAGGCCGTCGGTTGTGTGCTCGTCCTGACCCTCCATCACACCGCCCTCGACGCACCGACCGGACTGCGGCTGCTGGCCACCACGGCCGAGGTGTACAGCGGGGTGACCGACGAGCCCGCCCCGCCCCCCGTCCGCGCTGCCCCGCCGCAGAGAACGATCGAGCCGGCTCCCCCAGCCCCGCGCGGCCGGCCCGCCCGCGTCGCACCGGCCGGGCCGGACCCGCAGGCCGGGCCAAGTACACCGGCCGACGGCCTGTTCCTCGCCTGCCTCCCGGTCCCCGTACGGCCGCCCCGCGACCGCGGTCTCGCCATTCCGTACACGGTCAACGACCAGGTGCTGGTGGCCGCTTCGCTCATGGTGGCCCGCTGGAACCGGATCCACGGCAGTACCGGTCGGCCCGTCTGGCTCAACATGCCCGTCGACGACCGGCCGCTCGGCCCGCACATGCCGATGGGTAACGGCACCAGGCTACTGAGGGTGCCGGTCTCCCCGCAGGACCGGGCGGACGAGGCCCTGCTGAGCGCCGAGAACCCCAACCCTGACGCGGTCGTACGCCTGCTGCGTCACACGGCGCTGCGCACCAGGGCACTCAAAGCCACCCCGCCCGGTCCCCCGCTCGGCCGCGGCGCCGCCGCGCTCACCGTGCCCGTGCTACCAGTCGGCTCGCGGCGCGCGGTCGCCCGCGCGGTGCGCCGTGCAGGCGCTTCCCGGGCGTCGACGATGCTGGTCAGCAACCTGGGCCGGCTTCCGTACCCCCTCGTGTTCGGGGACGCGGGGCGGGCCCGGGCCGTGTGGTTCTCCGGGCCCGGCCGACGGCCCACCGGCCTGAGCCTCACCGTCACCACCACCGACGGACGCCTCCAAGTGGCACTGCGCTGGTCGCGGGCCCTCTTCGACGACGACGCCGGGGCACGCCTCGGCGATCTCCTCGCCCAGTCCCTCGACGCCACGTCGTGGCGTGACCCGGCATCTCACAGGAGCCGCACATGACCGACACAGTGCGCCCCGCCGAGCTGCGGGACTTCTACGAGAATCCAGCCGTACCCGTCGCCTCCGGCACCGAGCGCAGCCTGCGCCAGGCCCGGATCCTGGCCCGTGCGCTGGGGCCGGTGGGCCCGGATCGGGCCCCTGCGACCGTCCTGGACGTCGGCTGCGGCGACGGTACGGCCGCGGTGACAGCGGCACTTGAACTGCCTGGGCACCATGTCATCGGGATCGACTGGTCGCAGGACGCGCTGCGCCGCGCCGCACCCCGCCTCTCGGGGGCCGTACGAGGAGAACTGTCCGGCAGCGGCCTCCCGATCGCGACGGGCAGCGCCGACGCCGTGCTCTTCAGCGAGGTCATCGAACACCTCGTCGACCCGGACAGCGCGCTCGACGAACTGCGCCGGGTCCTGTGTCCGGGCGGGCACTTGATGCTCTCCACTCCCAACCTCGCCGCCTGGTACAACCGTGCGCTGCTCCTCGTGGGGGTACAGCCCGTCTTCTCCGAGGTCAGCCTGCGTGCCGTCCACGGCCGCCCCGGACACGAGGTGGTCGGCCACCTCCGGCTCAGCACCGCACGTGCGCTGCGGAGTCTCGTGGCCGCGTCGGGCTTCGAGGTGGTCGCGGTCACCGGTGCGCCCTTCCACGGCGTCCCGTCTCCGATGCGTCCGCTGGACCGGGCGCTGTGCCGCCTCCCGTCGCTGGCCTCCATCCTCCTCGTGCACGCCCGGCGGGCACCGTGACCGGCTCTGGAGTGGCGGCTGCGTTGCTGGCCAATCTGCTCTGCTGCTCGGGCTTCCTTCTGGAGAAGCGGGCGCTGACCGGCCTGCCGCCCTTGCGCGGAAGCGAGCCCGTACGTGCGCTGCGGCTGCTGCTCGGCAGTCCGCTGTGGATCGCCGGCTGCGCGGTGCTCTGCCTCGGCTTCGCCGCGCAGCTGCTGGCCTACCGGACCCTTCCGATCGCCGCGGCGCAGGGCATCCTCACGGCGGGACTCGTTCTGCTGTTCCTGCTGTCGTCCGTGCTGCTCGGGGAGCGACCCACCGGCCGCGAGCGGGCGGGCACCGCGATCGTCGTCGTCGCCCTGGTGATGGTGATGACATCGCTGGAGGACAGCCCGCACCAGGTAGGCAGGACCGCAAGTCCCGTAAGGCTCCTCGCGGTCTCCCTGTCGGCCCTGGCGGTGGCGACATGGCTGTACACCGGCGTGGAACGCCGGACCCGCCGTCGTCACCGCCCGCCCACCAGCGGCGTGGGGCACGGCGTGGCCGTCGGGCTCGTGTACGGCGTCAGCTCGCTCGCGACCAAAGGGACGGCGGGACTCCTCACCGCCGGCGATGTCACGGGCTCGGTGCTCGGCCTGCTCAGGTCGCCGTACCCGTATCTGTTGCTCTTCACCAGTGCCTCGGGGCTGGTCATGTCCCAGACCGCGCTGCAACGCCACCGGGCCGTCGTCGTCGTTCCGGCCTCGACCACCGTGACCTGTCTCTTCGCAGTGGCGACGGGCACATACGCCTTCGGTGACCCCTTGCCCGAGGACCCGCTGCGGCTGGGACTGCAACTCGGCGGCACAGCCGTCGCCGTGCTCGCCCTGGCTGCCCTGCCGCGCCAAGACCCCGAGTTCAAGACCGTCCCCAAGGAGTCCGGCCATGAAGTCCGACGACCCGCTGCTCAAGATCCTCGCCTGTCCGATCGACAAGGGACCACTTACACTGCTTGCCTCCCAGGACGCGCTGTACAACCCCCGGCTGGGACTTCGCTACCCGATGGTCGACGGCATCCCACAGCTGCTCCCGACCGCTGGTGAACCGGCCCCTCAGGCAGGCGTGAACGATTGACTCCGTGCGGCGGAGCCGCCGATCCCATGGGAAGCTCGGCGATGCTCAGGGTCAACCGCTTGTCCGCCATGTACCACCAGCAGATGAAGAAACTGCTGGGACAAACGTGCAGCGCGCCGAAGACCGGAGCCTGTCTCCTGCCAAGTCACCTACTGCGCGGGGGTCCTTCGGCCAAGGGCTCAGACACCCTTGACCGAAGCTCCCGAGGGAACACTTCGCTACCACTCGATCCGCCGCCTCTACAAACCATGGTCTGCGACGAATGCTCGGGCCTTCTCGACCCTTGCTCCCTTGAGGACCACAATTGCCCGCGCAGTTCATGAACGCCAAGCAGACCGCCCAATACCTGAACATGTCGATCACGTGGGTGTACCGAGACGCACCGAAACTCGGACTCACCCCCTACAAGTTCGGGAACGGCCGTAGCGCCAAGCTGCAGTTCAAGATCACCGATGTGCATGCCTGGGCTCGGCAGCAGAAGCTCGGCTGACTCCCTCCGCTATCAAGCCCTGGCCGCCGGCGCGGCCAGGGCTCGCCGTCATGTCATGCCGCGAGTGCCATGTCCAGCACCTGCGCCGCCTTGCCGATCGATCCCGGCACGAGGTGCCGGTAGATCTTGAACGTGACGTCGGCACTCTTGTGCCCCATCCACTCAGCGACGTCCGTGATGGGGATGCCGTTGCTCAGGCAGTTCGACGCGTAGAAGTGACGGTTCCCGTACAGCACCATCCCCTCCGGGATGTCCACCTCGCCCGACGCCCTGATCCGTCGCCACTGGTTGTCCATACCCCAGTGTGGATACGGCTTGCGCGGACCGGTCTGCTGGCGGAGCAGGTAGCCGTCGATCAGCATGAACGCGTCGTCGCCTGCGGTCCGTATCGCACGCAGCTGTTCGAGGGACGGGATCACCGCACGAGCCGGGTCGTACTGCGGGGGCTTGACCCCGGCCGCCGGGTTGCCGGAATAGATGCCGAGGCGATGCGCAACCAGGAGGATCGCGCGCAGCTTGTCGAAGGCGTTCGCCTGATTGACGAGTCCCGCTCCCGCGCGTTCCATCGTGCGGATGAAACCGCCGACCACCTTGTCGTCGAAGGAGTTCATCCGCCGGCTGGCGAGCGCCGGGCAGAGGTGGACGGCCCGGTGCCGTTTGCCGGTCTTCCACACCTCGGCGTACTCCTGGAACCGCATCGCTCCGTACTTCTGGAAGCGCTCCGCCTTCGACTGAGAGCGCGACGCCGCCGTCCTCTTCTCGTTGTAGGTCTCCGTCAAACGCTCGATCACCCGGTCCTGTGTCGCGAACCCGGCCTCCTCCGTCTGCCTGCCCGCCGCATTGCGGTACCGGATCTTGTACTCGTGCGGGCACTTCGACCCACGGGACTGAGAGTGTTCGCAGTCCCTGAGAAGGTGCCCATGCCCCGTGCGAGCGCGCGTGCCGCCATGTGGTGCTGACTCCTCGGCGTCCGATGCTGACCTCTTGCTGACCTCCGAGGGTGCGCGATACCTCTGACCTGGGAAGAACCGCAGATCACGTGGTACGTGGTGGAACTTCGTCGGGCGTACGCAGGCGGAGATCGAACAGGCCCGTGAGGACTGGACGAAGGGGTCCCGGTTCGGCGAGGTGAAGGGGTACGACGGGCCCCGCGTACCCTCATGTGCCCGCCCGGCGTGTGCTTTCTCGGCGGGCACGGCCTCCGTCCTCACATCCCGGCCGTACCGCCACCGGTGAGCCCCGGAGCCAGCGCCGGGACCCAGAAGACGGCGACGGCCAGGCCGATCGAGGCGATCCCCACGGCACGGCCCACCAGGCGGCCGGCCGGAGCCAGCTTCTCCGTAGTGATCACGGCGGTCAGGACCACCATGGCCCACAGGTTCATCACACCGAACGAGGCCAGCAGTACCATCAGCGACCAACAGCAGCCCAGGCAGAAGGCTCCGTGGTGGGCTCCGGCACGCAGATCCCGCGAGGGCCCGGGGTACGAGGCGTAGCGCAGCATCAGCCCGATCGGTGAGCGGCACCTCGCCAGGCAGCGGTCTTTTAGGGGCGTGAGCTGGTAGACGCCGTTGACCGCGAACACGGCCGCGGCCATTGCGCTCCCCACCACGGCGGGGAGGCCCGCTGCTCGGCCCAGGCCGGCAGCCACCCCGTACGCCGGCAGCCCGGCTGCGGCCCAGACAAGCAGGTAGGCGATGGTGAACACGAGCATGCGCGGCGCCCGGTGCACGGTGATGGTGCGTGCGTACAGTGCGGCGACGGGCGCCGTGGCGGGCAGCATCATCGCAGCCATCATCAGCGTCCACACGGCCAGGAAAGCGGGCAGGCCCAGGCCCATGGTGCCCGGCATCGCCTGCATACCACCCCAGCGCGTCACCACCCAGACCCAGGCGGCAGCCGCCGCGACCAGCAGCAGTCCGGCGGGGCCCGCCCCGGGGTGGACGGTGACCAGCCGACCGGTCACGCGGACCACGTGAAGGGCGCCGAGTGTCCGTTGCCGCCGGAGAAGTCCCAGGACCGGCCGTACACGCCATCGCCCGTCGCCCGGGTGGACCGGGCAATGGTCAGCGTGCTGTTCGCCGGATGGAACATGCCGGTCAGGCCCATGACCGGGCCGTCCTCGCCGAACTGGGGGGCGACCTGGTCCTCGATCTCGATGTCGATGGCGTCACCCACCCGCGCGGCGTGGCGGCGGCCGTCGTCGCGGTAGTCGATAGGAACGCGCTCCACGCCGAGCACCTCACCGATGAGGGGAGTGAGCGCCGCCATCGGCCCGCCGGCCTGGCCGGAGAAGACCTTGCCCAGCGCCTCCGCCTGGCCGTCGTCGGCCGAAGCGTCGAGGTACAGCGCCACCTGCCAGCCGCCCTCGGCCATCACCCGGGGCGCGTCGATGAAGACGGCGACGCTGCGGTCGGAGACGTCCACACCGTCCACGCTCCCGCTGTCCACGTGGAACGCGAAGGTCACCTGGCAGCGCTCGTGGTCGGCCGGTGCGGTGAGGCCCGAGGTGGTGCAGGGGCACACCACGTCACAGTTGCAGCTCTCCAGATACGTGCCGTTCAGATTCCAGGGCATGGCTGTTTGGCCTCCCTCTCTTACGTCCCCCTCAGCGAAGGGAGTGCATCGGGAGGGTCCGTTCCGTACCCGTGCAGCTCTTCTCCAGGCTATTCCCGACGACCCCCGTCGCGCAGATCCGCTGCCGGCGCAGCTCACTGTCCTGGTACCGGGCCCTGGGGGCCGCCACGGCCTCGGATTCGTCATCCACGGCGTCCTCGTCATGGCTCGTTCAAACTCGAACGGCACCGGCCTCAACCAGGCTGACTGGCGTACCCGGGCCCGCGCCCTCGGAGCGCTCACTGCCGCCGCAGGCTGAACGGCCGCAAGCTTCGGGAGTCCGTGCGCCCGCATGCGGGCGCACGCCCAGTTCTGCCCGCGTCTCTGCCGTCCTCCTTGCGACAGGGGCCGAGGCTGCCCGTCCTGGCGCCCCTCTCTTGTCCGCTCTTGTCCGCCAGGACGGGCATCCTGATCTAGGAAGCGGGTACTTCGTCCACGAACGTTTTCCCGGCGGTGCGGTACGCGGCCACCTTCGTGTCCACCTGGGCCGGTGTGAGGACCTGGTCTTTGACGTGCAGGACATAGTCGACCTGCTCGTCGTAGGACCGAGGTGCGGTCGATGTCTGCCCGGCGAGGTCGATCAACCATTGGTTGAAGTTGATCGACATCGGCCGCTCCGGCAGGTACTGGGCATCGTGGGTGCCGAAGAGCTGACCGTCGATGTAGTACTTGATGCTGTTGTTGTCGATGGTGAGTACCAGGTCGTGCCAGCCGGCGTAGCTCTGGCGCGCTTCGGTGTGCTGGTTGACCGCCTGCCACGGATCCGGGTTGTACGTCTCCCAGGACGTGGTGTACAGGATGTTGCCGGGCTCGCCCCAGCCGCCGTTGGGCAGGTACTCGAAGTCGTACTCGGAGTAGTCGTCCGCCATCGGCGCGGTGAGGTCGTTGATGGTGAAGAACGTCTGCACCAGGTGGTCACCATCGGGCCCTGATGCGGGCGCGTCCGAGAACTTTACCCGCGCGGCGTAGGTGCCGTTCTTGAACTTCAGGCTCTTGGTGACGACTTCGGTCTGCCTGGTGGTCTCGGCGGTGCCCGCGGTGGAGGTCTGCAGGTTCATCACCGAGTTGCCCGAGACGCTGGGGAAGGTGACCTTGGACGGGTCCCAGGTCGCGCCGGGGACACCGGGGCCACCCGAGTTGGAGCGGACGTTCCAGCCGTGGGCGGAGATCGCCGGGTCGGTGGAGGACGTGTAGTTGAAGTCGTCGAACAGGGTCTGGCCGCCACCGGTGGGCGGGTCGGTCGGGTCCGTGGGATCGGTCGGGTCGTTGTTCTCGGGCGCGGTTCCCCACACGGTGCTGCCGGCGAGCTGCGCGGTGACCTTGTTCCAGTCCGCGTAGGAGGTCTGGGCGGCGCTGAAGGAGTAGTCGTCCGCCTGGTTCATTGTCTGCCAGTTCGACTGGTAGAAACGCAGCTGCAGGTCACCGGTGTCGGCGCCCGGCGACAGTGATCCGGCGCCGGAGGTGAAGCCGATCTCCAGGTACCGGTCCGCGGTGGCGGTCGGGTGACTCAGTGTGCCGAACGTGCCGGTGACATTGGCACAGCCCTTGACCGCCCAGGAGCAGGCGAACCTGTACGAGGCGTTCGCCGAGTCCGCCTTGAAGTAGTAGCGGACCTTCACCTGGCTCAACTGGATCGTCGTGGAGGAGGTGTTGCGCACCTTGAACCAGGGCTCGCTCTGATCGGCGGTGGCTCCGCTCGCGCTGGTGCGGTACTGCACGGCGACACCATCGCCCGCGGCGGCGGTCGCCGTCATCGGAACGGCGGCCAGGGCAGTGCTGCCCAGGAGAGCGGCCAGCGCCAGTGCCACACGGCGCCGGCCTGCAGTGGATCGGGTTCTCATCTGCGGTTCCTTTCGGAAGGACTCCCGCTTCCCGCGGAAGGATCTGGGGTGTTCCGGCACGATGGGTCGCCGAAGGACGTCACGTGGTGAGGGGAGGGCCCGTGCGGGCGGCCTGGCGTCCGTCTATCGGTTGACGTGGGCGGGCGGCGCGTCGTGCGGGATGCCGAGCGCATTCAGGCGTGCCTGGTGTCCGGACAGCCGGGAGGTGAACGTCCCCCAGTCGTCCTGGCCGTTCCAGATCCGCTCGGCGAGCGCGCACAGGCGCGGATAGGTGAGGTATTCGATGTGTTCGGGCGTGGTGACGAACTCGGTCCATACCTGGCCCTGGGCGCCGAGCACTTGCGCCGCGATCGCGGTGTCCTGATCGGGGGGCGTGGGATCGAAGTCGTACACGGTGCGCAGGTCGACGACGAGGCCCGGTTGGGCCGGGGGCTCCGCGGGGCCGTGACCGCGGGCGTAGTCGAAATAGGTGGCACGGTGGTCCGCGTAGATCACCTCGTGCCCCCGGCGCGCTGCCGCCCACGCGTGCTTGGGCTCACGCCAGCTCATCACCGTGCACTGCGGGGGCAGGGTGGTTTCGTACTCGGCCCAGGCGACCGGACTGCGCCCTGCCTTGAGCAGGTGCTTTGCGATGCGGGCGATCAGCCACGAGTGCAGTGCGCGAGGTCCAGGCAGCCCTTCGCGGGCAGCGCGGGCAACGGCGACCGGGCTGTTCTCCCACTCGGTCGTGGGACATTCGTCGCCTCCGATGTGAATGCGCTGGGAGGGGAAGACGTCCATCACCTCGTCCAGGACCGTGCCGAAGAAGTCCAGGACGTGATCATCGACGCCGAGCACGTTCTCGCACACGCCCCAGTGCGTCCACACGTCCAGGTGCCGTGCGGCGTCGGTGCCGAGTTCGGGGTACGCGGCGAGGGCGGCCCGGACATGGCCGGGCCCGCCGATCTCCGGCATCACTGTGATGCCACGCTCGGCTGCGTAGGCGACCAGGCCCGCGAGTTCGCCGCGCGTGTAGAACCCTCCGTGCGGTCGTCCGTCGAAGCGGCTGCTGCCGGCTGGGCCGATCATGGACTGGGCTCGCCATCCACCGATCTCGGTGAGCCGGGGACAGGCGGCCACCGGCATGCGCCAGCCCTGGTCGTCGGTGAGGTGGAGATGGAAAGTGTTGAGCTTGTGCAATGCGAGCAGATCGACGAATCTGCGCAGGTAGGACACGGGCTGGAAGTGCCGGGCGACGTCCAGCATGGCACCCCGCCAGGTGTACCGGGGGACGTCCGTGATCTCTACGGCCGGCAGTAGCCATGGCATGTCCCGAACGGGCTGCTCAGAGAGCGCCTGGTGGGGAAGTAATTGCCGCAGCGTCTGGACGCCGCGCAGCAGACCGGTCGGGCGACGGGCCCGCAACAGGACCCCGAAGGGGCTGATGGTCAGGCCGTACCCTTCTTCGCCGAGGCCGGCGAGTGCGTCATCGAGGGCGAGGACGACGGCTGCGTCGGTGGCGGCTTCCAAGCGCAGGCCGGTGGCGGGCTCAAGGAGGGTACGCAACAGGGCGGCGGCGGATTCGGCTCCAGGGGTGGCATGCACGCGGGTGTCGCGGTCGAGGCGGAAGGAGCCGCGGCGCACGGTGAGTTGCCGGGGCTGGGGAACCAGGGTGTCTTCGGGGCGGGGCAGATCCACGGGCTGTTCTCTCCAGCGGTCGTGGGAGACGGGGAAGGGGGGTGGGGCGGGGTTCAGCCCTTGACGCCCCCGGATGCGAGTCCGGACGTCACGTGGCGCTGGAGTACGAGGAAGATGATCAGCGCGGGCAGGGCGAAGAGCGTGGAGGCGGCCATCGTGGCTCCCCAGTCGGTGCCGAACGTCGACTGGAACGAGGAGAGCCAGACAGGCAGGGTCCGGCTGTCCTGCTGCTTGATGATCAGGAAATTGGCGTAGGTGAACTCGTTCCAGGCCGTGATGAACCCGAACAGGGACGTGGCCATGAGACCGGGCGCAAGCAGCGGGAAGGCCACCCTGCGGAAGGCGCCGAGTCGGGTGCAGCCGTCGACCTGGGCGGCCTCTTCCAGCTCCGGCGGGATCCCGGCGATGAAACCGCGCAGTACCACCACCGTGAACGGCAGCGTGATCATGAAGTAGATCAGTGTCAAGGTCGGCAGCCGGTCGAGCATGCCGGTGTCGCGGGAGATGATGTAGATCGGGATGATCAGCGATTCCCACGGGGCCATCTGCGCGATGAAGACGGCCAGCATGAAGTGCCGCCGACCCCGCCACCGCAGTCGTGCCACGGCGTAGGCGGCGCCGAGCGCGACGACCAGCGCGAGGAGCACGGCGCTGAGGGTCACCAGAATGCTGTTGCGCCAGAACAACGCGAATCCGTCGGCGCCGACCGCCTTCCGGAAATGGTCGAGCGTCCACTCCTCGGGGACCAGGCGGGGGTGATATGACTGGATGTCACGCGAGGGTTTGAACGCGGTCGTGACCATCCAGTACACCGGGAACAGACAGGTCACCACGGTCAAGGCGGCGGCCACGTGCAGGGGCAGACGCCTGACGAGACGACGCGAAGTGAAGGTGCGGGAGCGCCCTCTCGATGCCGGAGATGCCTTGAGATGCGTGGCGGTCACAGGGCCTCCCCCTCCTGGCGGAGCAGCTGGCGGAAGTAGAGGACCAGCACTCCGCTCATCAGCACGACAGTGATCATCGAAGCGGCCGAACCGAGGTCGTAGCGCTGGTCAGCGAGCGCGGTCTGTACGGCGTAGACAGGCAGGATGGTGGTGGCGTCGTCCGGGCCGCCGCGGGTCAGCAACCAGATCTGGACGAAGGCCTTGAAGGTCCAGATCACTTCGAGCGACAGCACGAGCATGAAGATCGGGCGGACGAGCGGGAAGGTGACGGACCGGAAGATTCGTGTCGCGCCCGCACCGTCCAGGCGTGCCGATTCGTAGAGTTCGGACGGGACGGTCGTGAGCGCCGAATACAGGGTGATCGCAGCGAACGGCACGGACTGCCAGACGATCAGGATCACGACGATGGTGAACGCGGCACCGCTGTGCGCGAACCAGGGGTATCCCTTGTACGAGTCGAGGCCGACTCCGGTGAGCGCCGCGTTGACGATGCCGAACTCCGAGTGGAACAGCCATTGGAAGACAGTGGTCGCGGCGACGACGGGCACGGCCCAGACCAGCACCAGGGAGCTGAGGACCACAGTCCTGAATGTCTTTCCGAGGCGCTCGATCATCAGGGCGATCAGGGTCGAGAGGACCATGATCACGACCACGTTGACCGTCATGAACCAGAAGGTGCGGCGCGTCACCTCCCAGAACCGGGGATCCTCGAGAAGCGTGCGGTAGTTGCGGAGACCTACGAAGTGGGCGTGGCCCAGGATCAGCTGGCGCAGCCGGAAGTCCTGGAAGGAGATGATCACGGCACGTGCCAGCGGGTACAGCAGGAGGTAGAGCATGCCCAGAACGGCGGGGGCGATCAGCAGGTAGGGCCAGGGTGAGGTCCTGCGGGGCCCGGGCCGCGGGCTCGACCGACCGGGGCCGTTCCGGGGCAGGTGACGGTTGACGGGGCGTGGTGCGCTCCGTTCACGAACGGTCGGCACGACGACTCCTCGCGCTCGGTGGCGGGTTGCTCTCTGACTGTCGGTGGCCGAGACGCTCAGGAGCCGCTGTTCAGCGTCGTGGTGATGGTCTTGGAAGCCTTGGCGGCCGCCTCCTCCTCGTTGCCGCCGGTGAGGACCGCGGTCATGTACTCCTTGACGGGGTTCTTGGCCTCGACCGCTGCCCACTGCGGTGTGTTGGGCGTGGCGTGGCCGTTGGCGGCGCCGACTGCCATGGCTGCCGTACCGGGATCCGCGGAGACGGCGCCGGCCAGGGTCTTCTTGTTGGGCACGTAGCTCATGGCCGCGGCGAGCTTCTTCTGCCAGGCATCTCCTGTGAGCTCCTTGATGAAGGTGAATGCCTGCTCCTGGTGCGCGGCCACGGCGGGAACGACCAGGTCGGAGCCTCCAGTGAAGACGGCTCCCGGAGCCTGGGCCGTCTTGCCGGGGATCGGGAAGAAGCCGAGCTTGCCTCTCAGGTCCGGGTTGCTCTGCACGACGACGTTGGCCCCGCCGGGAGTCGAGATGATCTGGGCGACCTGTCCCTTCGCCATGACTTCGGCCTGCGGCGGCTCAGCCTCGTCGGAGTCCTTGGGTCCCTTGCCCAGCGCTTGGAGGCGGCCGTAGAAGTCCATGGCGCGCAGTGCCTCAGGGCTGTCGAGCGCGCCCTGCCACTTGCCGCCCGCCTTGACGGCGAGGTCGCCGCCCTCGTCCCAGATGAAGCCGGAAAGGGCGTACCAGTTCTGGCCCGGCAGGTAGATACCCTGACCTCCGCCCTTGTTGAGCTTCTTCGTGGCGGCGATCCACTGGTCTCGCGTCTTGATCTCGCCGGCGTCCACTCCCGCCTTGCCGAAGAGGTCGGTGCGGTAGACGACGACCCTGTTTGCCGCGTAGTACGGGATGCCGTACTGCTTCCCGTCGTACACCCCCGGCTCGGCAAGACCCTTCAGCCAGTTGCTCCCGCCCAACTCCGCCACCCTGCTCGTGAAGTCGGTCAGGCCGCCGCTCTGGGCGTACTGCGCGACCTGGGTGTTGCCGACCTCGATGACATCCGGGGCGTCGTTGCTCGCCAGCGCTGCCGTCACCTTCTCGCCTATGCCGTCCCACTCCTGGATCTGGATCTTCAGGTCGATCCCGGGGTGCGCCTTCTCGAAACCTGCCTCGAACTCCTTCTGGAAGGCAGCAGAGACGCTGTCACGCATCAGCCACACGTCCAGGACGGTCTTCTTCCCGTCCACGGTGCCATCCGACTGATCACCAGGGGAGGAACATGCCGTGAGTCCGGCGCTGAGCAGGGTGGCGCCGAGCAGTGTAGAGAGCAAGCGGTAGTTCACGATTCACCTCTAGGAGACCTCGAGACGGATGACGCACTCCGCGCTTGACCAGTTACCCTTAGGGGGCTTACCAGTTGATGCTGCATGAAGGTGGCATAGACCAATGCGGGCGTCAACCCCCTGTGCGATTTCAGGGGTCTGGGGCCATCAGGCGGGTTCCGGAGGGGTGGAGCTATTTACCACCAGACCAGTTAGGGTCCATACCAGTCGCTGTCCCGACGACGATCGAGAGTTCTGCATGGAGATCGACCCCTCCGCCTCCCGCGCGGTGCTCAAGCGCGAGAAGGTCCGTGATGCCATCCTGGAGCTCATCGAGGAGCGCAGCCCGGGTGATGCCATTCCCTCCGAGCGTGTCCTGTGTTCCGAACTCGGCGTGTCCCGGCCGACGCTGCGCGCAGCGGTCGATCAACTCGTCGTCGCCGGACTGCTGGTGCGCGAGCACGGCCGAGGCATGTTCGTGGCAGGAGAGAAGATCACACAGGAATTGGTCGCAGACCGCCAGACCTTCAGCCTGCCCCAGGCTGCCGGGACATGGACCAGCAGACTCCTCGAATTCAGCACACTGCCCGCCGGTGCTCGAGTGGGGCGCAAGCTGCGCGTCTCACCGGCGGCCGAGATCCGGTACGTGGCCCGCCTGCGCCTTGTCGACGGTTCCCCCATGGCCATCGAATACCTGCACGTCCCGGCGGACCTGGTGCCGGACCTCAGCAGCGACGAACTGGAGAACGGCGACCTGTACGAGCACCTGAAGGAACGTCACGGAGTCCAGGTCAGTGAGGCGGTGCAATCGATCGAGCCCACAGTAGTGACCCAGGGCGAGGGGAGCCTGCTCAGCGTCCCCGAACTGTCACCTGCCCTCCTCTTCGAACGTCTCACCTCGGACACCCATGGTCGACCGGTGGAGTACGTGCACTCGATCTACCGCGGGGACCGATACCGCATCGTCTCTCGACTGGCACTCGGCCCGCGCACCGAGCGTGTCCCGCCCCGCGAGGGTCACCACCCCGGCATCCCACCGGGGGATTTCATGCCGGGTGAACCCGTCACCTTCTCCACCCGCGGTGTGGTGCAAAGCGAGCTCTGACGGTCCGCGGCATCGCCCGACTGCACAACCGTGCCCTCACAGGGCAACTCCAGCCCCGCACGGGATCACCTTCAAGACAGGCCCAAGGAAGACGGCTCCCCACCTCGCCGGCTCGGAGGATGCTCAGTCGACACAGAACTCGTTGCCCTCGATGTCCTGCATCACGACGCACGAATCGTGGCCGTCGTACAGGAGTCGCATGCGCACCGCGCCGAGCGCAACCAGCCGTGCGCACTCGGCCTCAAGCGTGGCCAGGCGCTCTTCACCCACGAGCCCGGTGCC
>NZ_JBEXYL010000146.1:0-14480 GCF_040630895.1 Streptomyces sp. NPDC005728 | reverse complement strand
GCCAGCCTTCCGTGAAGGGCTGTCAGTTAGCCACCAGAACTGGAACCTCAGAGGTGGGGCAGGTCAAGATGTCACCCGATCGTGCAGCAGACCCGACAGAGGCACAAAGGAGACGGCTCCCCGTCTTGCCGTCTCGGAGGATGCTCAGTCGAGACAGAACTCGTTGCCCTCGATGTCCTGCATGACGATGCACGAGTCGTTGCCGTCATACAGTAGTCGCTCGCGTACCGCCCCGAGCGCGACCAGTCGTGCGCACTCGGCTTCGAGCGTGGCGAGGCGCTCTTCACCCACGAGCCCGGTGCCGACCCTCACGTCAAGATGCACCCGATTCTTGACGACCTTGCCCTCGGGAACGCGCTGAAAGAACAGTCGCGGCCCCACACCTGAGGGATCAACGCAGGCGAACCATGAACCCTTGTCCTCAGGGGGCCGCGAGCGATCGAAATCGTCCCAAGTAGCAAACCCCTGCGGTGGCGGCGATACGACGTACCCCAACACCTCACACCAAAAACGAGCGACGCGCTCAGGTTCTGCGCAGTCGAAGGTGACTTGGAACTGCTTGATCGATGACATCGGCGCACCATAGCAGGGGGCTCTGTTGCTCATCTCCCGGTAGGCATATGCATGTTGACGGGTACGGGTGGCCCTGGAGAGCCACTGCTGTGTCGTGCGGTCGCAGGGGGTGACCCGATGTCCATGCCCCCAAGGGGTTGCCCGTCGTTCCGGACCAACGCGGCCACGGCCCGCGCCGCGATTTCCGAGGGCAGTCTGCCGATCCGGGCCCGCACCTACGGAGAAGACTTCTCTCGAGTGAGGACCGGAACCGCACCCACCCCGAGCCGTGCACGTCCGTGACCCCGCCGGTCCTTGGCCACCTTGGACATCAAGTGATCAAACCGGACAGCCCGCGAGAATGACGCAGCCCTGGCGGCGTAGCCCACCGGTGGGTCCCAGGATCCAATCCCACTCTTGCGGGACCGGGCCGGAGTGCCCTGGCGGGATCTGCCTGCACGTTTCGGCAAGTGGAAGACCGTCTGGGAACGACACAAATGCTGGTCGGCGAACGGCACGTGGTGACGCACACGTCAGGTGCAAGGCGGCAGGTACGAGGGAGGTGGTGGTCATCGCGATGGACCTGGGCGGTGAGGCCGACCGACGCGGCACCGGGAGGCTGTCGGAGCGCGGGCCCGAGATGCTCACTGCTCGACCGGCTTCCGTTCGTGGGGGATCTTCTCGCCGGCCTCGATCGCGACCGGGAGCCGGTTCTCGGCGGGCGGCAGCGGGCAGGTCGCGAAGTCGGTGTAGGCGCACGGCAGGTTGGTGGCGCGGTTGAAGTCCAGGATCACGGTGCCGTCGGGCCCGGGGGCGTCGATCTGCAGGGCGCGGTTGGCCGCGTATGTGGTCACGCCTGAGGTCGCGTCGGTGAACAGCACCATGAGGCTGCCCAGTGTGTGTCCGTTGAACGCGGTCAGACTCAACTCCCGGCCGTCGAACCGGAGTTCAATCCGGCCGGGCGCGTCGTACACATGCTGCAGCCCCTCGACGGCAGCGCCCACGGTGGTCGGTCGAGGCTCGGTGAACGGGACGTACCTTCCGGTGACCACCCAGCGCGGGTCCGGCGCATACGCGGGCGTCCCGGTGAATGCGGTGCGCAGCGGATGCTGTGGGTGCCGCGGCCGGATCACGTCGTGGCCGCCCCGCCTGGCTATCTCGATCACCGCATCCCCCCAGACGGCGTTCACGCCGCCGCGTTCCGGGATGACGCCGAAGGCGTGGCGTCCGCGCACCACGGTGCCGTCGACGACGAGTTCCTCGTCTTCGCCGAGTACGACACTGACGCTGTCGTCGCCCGTCGACCAGGTGCCGGGCGCGTCGGGGAAGCGCTGGGGCTGGTCGGTCGGCCAGTGCAGGCCGGTGACGGCGAGGAAGCCGTGTTCGTGGGCGAGCGCGGCATCCTTTTGCAGGTGCCACGCCTCCCATTCCGCGGTGAAGGCGTCGATGCCGGTGCGGGAATCCTGGACGATCATGTGTACTCCTGGGCGATACGGTCCTGATGGGGGGAGTGGCGTACGCGTCACACGGCGTCCGGTCCGCCGATGCGAAGCACTGTCTTGCCGCGGGTGCCTCCGGCCTCGAAGCGTCGGTGGACCTCGGCGACCTCCGCCGACGTGACGACGGTCGGAGGATCGTAGGGAAGCGTCCCGGAGGCGAGAGCGGTGAGCGCCCTGGACAGGTGCTCGCCGATCGTGGCGGGGGAGCGGCGGGCGACGTCGCCGATGTTGTACCCGGCGATGCTGCGGCTGTTCTTCCACAGATCCCACACGTCCGCCGTCCAGTCCGCGTGGCGTCCGAGATCCCCGTAGCCCACGACCCGGCCGAAGGGGGCCAGCACCTCCAGACTCGCCCGCCGCACCGGCCCGCCGACCGGGTCCAGCACCAGGTCCACCCCGCGCCCTGCGGTGACCTCCACGACCGCGTCCGCGAAGCCTTCGCGGGCGAACAGCGCGTCGTAGCCCAGAGCGCCGGCCAGTTCCGCCTTCTCGGGGGAGCCCACTGTGCCCAGGACAAGCTCGGCGCCGAGCGCACGCGCGATCCGCGCCGCGGCCGAGCCGACCCCACCGGCCGCTGCATGGATCAGCACCGTCTCGCCGTGGCGCAACCGTCCCGCGTCCGTCAGCACGCCGTAGGCCGTCGGATACACGCACGGCACTCCCGCGGCGTGCGCCGGCGGAAGCGGGCCCACCGGCCGGACGAAATCCCTGTCGGCCACGGCGAACTGGGCGTAGCCTCCGAAACCCGGCAGGTAGGCGGCGACTTGCTCGCCGACAGCCGGTCCTCTCGCCCCGGTGCCGAGCGCGACCACCGTGCCGGAGACCTCCAGGCCCGGCACGTCGTAGCCGCCGTGGCCGTCGGGCTCGCCGAACTCGCCACGCCGGTGCTGCACCTCGGCGAAGTTCACCCCGGCGTACGCGACTTCGATCAGCACCTGGCCCGGACCAGGCGCCGGTGTCGGTACCCGGATCTCCTCCAGGACCTCCGGGCCGCCGTTCGACTTGAATCCGTATGCACGCATGCGGTGTTCCTCTCAACCGTTGTGTCGGACCGGAAGCGAAGCTCCCCCAGTTCTCCGCGCGGTGGTCTCCTCCCTGGGTGCGGTGTGGAGTGCCTGTCATACCGCGGTTCAGTGAGAGGCGAGGCGCTGCTCCGTCCCGATCCGGAGACCTGCGTGGACATGAGCTGAGCCGGTGCATGGCGTTGGCCAAGAGGCCCGTCACGGGCGGTTGAGGCTGCAACGGCAGCATGAACGGGGCCGCGAGGGAGCGACGGGGCGCCTGGGGGCGGTGTTACCGTCCGGCGGAACAGGCCGTGGTCGTGACGCGCACGTAGTCGACGTGGCGGCGGGTCACGAGCACGGTCATGAAGCCAGCAAACCACAGCCGCCGCGAACGACGCCAGTGACTGCCTCATCCCTGCTGCCAGGCAGCGCCTCCGGGACGAGGTCGCCCACCAGCGCGGCGACGTGCTCCGCTTCGATGCGGAAGGCATCGTGGCCGTGCGGGGATTCGATCACCCGGAGGTGATCCGCCAGGACGATGACTTCGAACCCGTGTCAGTGTGGGAGTGGGCCAGCGGCATCGTCGAGGAGTACCTGCGGGTGTTCGGCGGCCCCGAGCAGCTCGCGGCCTGGCGGGAGAACCGTCCCTACGTCGCCGACGTCACCGCGTGAGCAAGCCGAAGGAGAGCCGGTCATGACCACATTCCCCACCGCGCAAGCCGTGCGGACCACCCCGGAAGGCCTCCTGTGGGAGCCCAGCGAGCGCTGGGTGCGTGGCCGCAAGGGCGATGTCACCGTCGTCGACAGCAGGCACCCCGTCCTCGTCTGGGAGCCGGGTGTCCCCGTCCCGCTGTACGCGTTTCCCCGCACGGAGGTCCGCGAGGACCTGCTCCGCCCGGCGAAGAGCCCGCCTACGGGCGCCCACACCGGATCGCAGATCTTCTACGACCTCGCAGTCGACGGCGAACTCCTGGAGAACGCCGCGTGGACCTTCCCCTCCGCCGACCTGGCCGACCACATCGCCTTCGAGTGGTTCCGGCGCAGCGGCAAGGGGCTCGACCGCTGGTACGAGGAGGAGGAAGAGATCTTCATCCATCCCCGCGACCCGCACAAACGCGTGGACGCCATCCCCAGCAGCCGCCACGTCCAGGTCGAGATCGACGGCATGCTCGTCGCCGACACCCGGCGCCCGGTGATGCTCTTCGAGACCGGTCTGCCCACGCGGTACTACGTCCCGCGCGAGGACGTCCGACTCGACCTGCTCGAACCCACCGACCACCACACCGGCTGCCCCTACAAGGGCACCGCCGAGTACTGGTCGTGGCGCGGCGAGGCCGACGTACCGCCCGACGTCGTTTGGAGCTACCCGGACCCGCTGCCCGCGGTGGGCCCGATCAAGGGACTTCTCGCCTTCTACAACGAGGCGGTCGACATCACCGTGGACGGCGAACGCCACGAACGCCCTGTCACCCACTTCACCGGGACGCTCTCCGAGCAGCAGCACAGGTCTTGTCCGTGACGCCCCCTCGGGTAACGGGCGCATGACGGAGACACGAAGCGGTCGTTGCAATACCGAGCGGTCAACTTTCCTTCGTTGACCGGGAATTGGGGCGTGGATAGCGTCCCCGGCATGCGGATCTCTCTGCGGATATCTCTGCGGTTCACCCGGCGGCGCGCCGTTGATCTGTTGCGTGTCGCCGCCGCGCTGTGTAGCTGACACTCGCCGCACCGCCGCAGCCGTCCCCACGCCCGGCCGCCCTTGGCGGCGGTGTCGAGCGCGTGCAGTTCGGCGCGTGAGCGGTCGAGTGCCCCGGCAACAGCAGTCACCCGTACGTACGCGAAGGAGTATCCGTGAACCCGCTCAGAACCCGCCGCTCCGCCCTGAAGGCGCTGGGCTCGGCAGCCCTGCTGGCTGCCTCCGCCACCGTCCCGTCCGCTACGGCCGCCGTGGCGGACGAACGGAAGCGGCGCCCGTCCGTGGCGCTCGACTGGTACGACACGACGACCGCGACCGTCTCGGCGGCCGGCGCCGCCACCCAGATCACCAACAGCCGGACCTGGGCCATCAGCTGGCTCGCGGCGGCCCGAGCCACCCGTGAGGTGCCGCCCGGAGTCGACCGGAGCGCGTTTCGGGATGCGGCCCTGGCGTCCGCCGTACACGACTCCCTGGTGGCCCTGGTCCCGTCCCGCACCCGGGAACTGGACACCACGCTGCGCACGACGCTGGACCGCCTTCCGGACGGACCGGCCAAGTCGAAGGCCGTGGCGGCCGGTGCGCGCCAGGCACGGCTGGTCCTCGCCTCGCGAAAGGGCGACGGCCTCGATCCGGCTTCGGTGAACGCGCCGTTCACCGTGCCGCCGGCAGCGCCCGGTGTGTGGCAGCCGACCCCGCCTGATCACGCCCCGGCCGCGCAGTACGGCAACCGGACGGCCAGGCCCTTCCTGCTGGCTGCGCCCGACCAGTACCGGCTGCCCGCGCCGCCCGCCCTGGACTCCGCGCGCTACCGTGCCGACCTGGCCGAGGTCCGTGCGTACGGGGCCGTGAACAGCACCGTCCGCACGCAGCGGCAGACCGAGACCGCCACCTTCTGGTACGGCTCCTCCCTGACGCTGTACACCGAGCCGCTGCGGGTCGCCCTGGCCCGGGCACCGCATTCCACCGCCGGACAGGCAAGGCTGGTGGCCCTGTTCCACGTCGCCCTGGTGGACACGCAGATCGCCACCTCCGACAGCAAGTACGAGTACCTGCGGTGGCGCCCGGTCACGGCCATCCGCACCGGCGCGATCGACCCCGACCCCGCATGGACGCCGCTGCACATCACGCCGGCCCACCCCGACTACCCCAGCGGGCACAACACCTACGCCGGGGCGGCGGAAACGGTCCTCACGGCGCTCACCGGACCTCGCACCGCACCGTTCGAACTGACCAGCCCCACCGCTCCCGGAGTGACCCGCACCTACACGGCCTGGCGCCAACTGTCCCAGGACAACGTGGACGCCCGCGTGTACTCCGGCATCCACACCCGCTCGGCCGACGAGGCCGGCCTCGTCCTCGGCAAGCGGGTCGCGGCGCACGCCCTGCGCGACGCCGCCCGCCTGTTCGACACGCGGTGAGCGGCACCGCGGCTCCGTTCTGAAGAGGTGGAGAAGCTCCAGCTTCCGCAATGTGAGACCTGTCCGGCACCTATTGACCGAAGGGGCGGAGGTCTGCTCAACTCACGTTCCATGACCCCGCGCGTGGATTTGACTCGGCGGCGCCACATCGACCTGGCGCACGTCTCCAGCGCGTTCTGTTGCCGTTGATCCGGAAAGCGTGTCGCTGATCCGCAAGGTGGCCCTCCGCAGCGGCCGGTGCATCCCGGTGATGTGTCTCCGGCTGGGGCGGTGCGAAGCCGCCGCCCCAGCGGTGCCTCCCGTAAGGACCGCGGTACTCACCGCCTGACCGCCTTCTTCTTCCGCTCCTCTCTCCTTCCTGCTCTGGCTCGGGGGAGAAGTACGTGCGGAACAGCCCGAAGTCGGTGAGGCGACGTGCCGTCAGCCAGCGCTCGCACGAACACCATCACACGGCTCGCCCCTCATCGGGCACTCCTCGAGTAGTCGTCGGTCCCCCGCATCGCGCCCAGACCGAGTACTGACTTCGCGGCCGTTCATCCCTGCCCATCACCCGCTCACTCCGGCTCTCGGCACCCGGCAGCGCCCCCGAATTCCTTGAGAGGGACCTCCCATGTCTCTGTCCATCCGCAAGCTCACTGGCCGCATCGGCGCGCTCGTCCAGGGCGTCGACCTCGCGGCGCGCCCCGACCCTTCGACGATCACGACGCTCCGCCATGCCCTCAACGAGCACAAGGCGATCGTGTTCGACGACGTGAACCTCGACAACGCCGGTCAGGAGCATGTGGCCCGGTGGTTCGGCGACCTGACAACCGCCCACCCGAACGTTCCGGCCGCCGACGGTACGACGAACGTGCTCGCCGTCGACAGTGAGACGTCCAAGGCGAACGAGTGGCACACGGACGTCACCTTCGTGGTCAATCCACCGCAGCTCACCACGCTCCGGTCGATCGTGACCACGCCGTACGGCGGCGAGACGCTCATCGCGAACGCGGCTGCGGCCTACCGAGCCCTGCCCGACCCGCTCCGGGCCCTTGCGGACTCGCTGCGCGTCGTGCACACCAACCAGTACGACTACGGGCGCCCTTCGGTCACGACGGCGTCGCGGAAGGAGTACGACCGGGTCTTCGTCTCGACCCCGTACGAGACAGAGCACCCTCTCGTGCGGGTGCATCCGCTGACGGGCGAGCACGGGCTGTTCATCGGAGGGTTCACCAAGCGGATCGTCGGCCTGTCGAGCAGTGAGTCGGCGGATCTGCTCCGCATCTTCCAGTCGTACGTGACCCGTCCGGAGAACATCCTGCGCTGGACGTGGTCCCCCGACCAGCTGCTGATCTTCGACAACCGGATCACCCAGCACTACGGGGTGGACAACTACGACGACCACCCGCGTCGCCTCAACCGGGTCACGGTCGCGGGAGACGTGCCGGTCGGCGTCGACGGACGCCGCAGCGAGCCGCTCGTCGGCGACGCCTCGCACTACAGCAGCGTCCTGGAGGTGGCGGCGTGACCGAGGTCAGCCTCAAGGCGCCGGCCGTGGAACCGGCTGCCGAGACGCCACGCGCGGCAAGCGGGCGCGAGGTCTTCCTGCCGCGCGACGCCCGCCGCCAGACGGTGCTCAGCACGCTCCGCGAGCGCCTGCGCTGGCCTCTGGGGATCTATACGACTCCGATCGTGGTCCTCATCGTCTGGGAGGTCCTCGCCAGGGCCGGCGTGCTGGCGAAGACCTACGCTCCGGCACCGACCTCCATCGTGAAGTCCGCCGTCGACCTGTGGCAGCAGGGCGTGCTCGGACCTGACCTGGCGATCTCGCTGCAAAGGGCCGGTATCGGTCTCGCGATCGGTCTGACGGTGGGCATCGTCACCGGGGTGCTCGGTGGTCTGCTGCGCAGCGGCGAGTATCTGTTCAACGGCGTCGTGCAGGTGCTGAACACGATCCCGCTGCTGGCGGTGCTGCCGCTCATGATCGTGTGGTTCGGCATCGACGAGCTCACCAAGGTGCTCCTGATCTCGTTCGGTGCGGGCGTTCCGATGTATCTCAACCTGTTCGCCGCGATCCGGGGTGTCGATCAGCGTCTGATCGAGATGGCGCGGACGACGGGCGCCGGCACCTGGCGCCTGGTCACCCGTGTCCTGGTGCCCGGAGCACTGCCGGGGTTCCTGGTCGGCCTCCGGTTCTCTCTCGCGTACAGCGTGCTGGGCCTCGTCGCCGCCGAGACGGTCAACGCAGACAAGGGTCTCGGCTTCCTCATCACTCAAGGGCAGACCTACCTGCAGACCAACCAGGTTTTCGTGGGGCTGGTGATCTACTCGCTCCTCGGTCTGCTCGCCGACCAGTTCGTCCGGGCTCTCGAGCGGGTGCTCCTGCGGTGGCGCCCCAGTTATGAGGCAGCATGAGCACCACGGTTGCCACCCACAGCACACAGCCCCGCCGACAGGCAGGCGCCGTCGTCGAGAAGGTCGTCCGCCGGTTCGGGGACCGGGTCGTCCTCGACCACCTGGACCTCACCCTCGCCGACGAGGAACTGGTGGTCCTGCTGGGCCCCTCCGGCTGCGGCAAGAGCACCCTCCTCAGGTTGCTCGCCGGACTGGACCGGCCCGACGGCGGGCGGGTCGAGGTCCCGGCGGAGCGCGCGATCGTGTTCCAGTCCGACCGTCTGCTGCCGTGGCAGCGAGTGCTGCGCAACGTCACCCTCGGCCTGCACGGGCCGGACGCCGACCAGCGGGCCCTCGACGTGCTCGCCGAGGTCGGACTCTCGGGCCGCGAGAAGGCGTGGCCCAAGGAGCTGTCCGGCGGCGAGGCCCAGCGGGTGTCGCTGGCTCGGGCCCTGGTATCCGAGCCCGAACTCGTGCTGCTCGACGAGCCGTTCGCGGCGCTCGACGCGATCACCCGGCTGCGCATGCACGACCTCGTCCGGGCGCTGAGGAGCAAGCACCACGCGGCCATGCTGCTCGTCACCCACGACGTCGACGAGGCGATCGCGCTGGCTGATCGCGTCGTCGTCATGAGCAACGGCCGCATCGGCACATCGCACCTCGTCCGGCTCTCGGCCGCGGACCGCGAGGCGAGCCTCGCGCGAGAGGAGCTGCGCTCCGCGCTCCTGGAAGACCTCGGTCTCGCCAACCAGCACTGACTTCCCCACCACACCCACCGACTTCTCCCACCACAGCACAGAAAGCACGTGAGAACCCATGTCCAGACGAACCTTCCGACCCGTCGCCGCCGTTGGCCTGCTCGCACTGGGGAGCACCCTCGTCGCCTGCGCATCGACGTCGGAGGCCGCCGCGCCCCTGAGCAAGCCGAGTGGATCGAGCGCCCACAGTCACCCCGAGTGGAGCAAGTACACCTTCACCATCGGTGACAACGGCGGTGACGGCAGCCAGGAGCTTGCGAAGATCACCGGTGTGTTCGACAACGCGCCCTACAAGGTGAAGTTCGCCCGCTTCACCTACGGCCCGCCGCTCGTACAGGCCGCCGCGTCGGGCGACATCGACCTGGGAGCGGTCGGCGACGTACCGCCGATCACGGGCGCCGCGAAGGAGTACGGCTTCAAGGTCGTGGCCGTCAACCGGTCGCTGATGCCCACTCAGTCGAACGAGAACATCATCGTTCCCAAGGGCTCGAAGCTGAAGACGCTCGCGGACCTCAAGGGCAAGAAGATCGCCGTCCCGCAGGGCAGTTCGGCCCACGGTCTGATCCTGAACGCGCTCAAGAGCGTCGGCCTCAGCCCCAAGGACGTGCACCTGGCCTTCCTCGACCCGGCGGCCGGCGCCACCGCATTCAACACCGGCAAGGTGGACGCCTGGTCGATCTGGAACCCCCAGTCGGCGATCGCGGTCAAGAACGGTGCTCGGATCCTGGCGAAGGGTCTCCCCCCGATCGACCAGACGAGCAGTTACTACGTCGCAAGTGAAAAGTCGCTGAACGACAAGACGAAGCGGGCGGCCCTCACCGATGTCCTGCAGCGACTGGCCCACGAGTTCGCCTGGGCGATCAAGCACGAGGACAAGTACGCGCAGGCGCTCTCCAAGGAGGAAGGCATCCCCCTGGACGATGCCAAGGCGTCCCTGAAGGCCTTCGAGACCCGAGTGACCCCGGTGGAGAAGTCGGACATCGCCGCGGAGCAGAAGCTCGCCGACGCCTTCCTGGAGGCGGGCCAGATCACCAAGAAGGTCGATGTCTCGTCGATCACCGACAACCTGCTCCCGGCCGGCTACGACAGCTCGAAGCTGCAGGTCGGCTGAGCAGGCTCGGATCCCTCAGAACACCGAAAGGAGAACACACGTGAGCGAGACAAGACGCCGGCTCCACCTCAACGCCTTCCTCATGGAGGCAGGTCACCACGAGGCATCGTGGCGGCTCCCGTACAGCAACCCACGGGCCGACTTCGACCTGCAGCACTGGATCGGGCTGGCCCAGCTGGCCGAGAGCGCCACGTTCGACTCGCTGTTCCTCGCGGACGGTCCGGCAATCACCGGCACCGGCGAGTTCCGGCCACCGGGCCAACTCGAACCGCTGACGCTACTGACCGTGCTGTCCCAGGCGACCAGCAGGATCGGACTCATCGCGACGGTGTCGTCGACGTACAACGAGCCCTACAACCTCGCGCGTCGCCTCGCCTCGGTCGATCACGTCAGCGGCGGCCGCGCAGGCTGGAACATCGTCACCTCGGCGGGCGCCGACGAAGCGGCCAACTTCGGCCTCGACAACCGCCCCGACCACGCCGAACGCTACGCCCGTGCCGACGAGTTCCTGCACATCGCCAAGGCACTGTGGGACAGCTGGGAGTCCGAGGCCGTCGTCGCGGACAAAGCCACAGGGCGCTACGCCAACCCCGCGCAAATCCACAAACCGGCCCACCGGGGCACATACTTCTCGGTGGCCGGCCCGCTCAACGTCGAGCGTCCACCGCAGGGCTACCCGCTGCTCGTCCAGGCCGGCTCCTCCGAGGACGGCAAGGACTTCGCGGCACGGCACGCCGAGGCGATCTTCACCGCACACCAGACGTACGAGCGCGCGGCCGACTTCTACGGCGACATCAAAGCGCGGACCAGGGCCGCGGGACGCGACCCGGACGGCGTGATCGTCCTGCCGGGAATCGTCCCGTACATCGGGTCCACCGAGAAGGAGGCCCGCGCGCTGGCGAAGCAGTTCGACGACCTGCGCATTCCGGAGTACGGGCTGCGCCAGCTGGCCGCGGTCTTCGAGACCGAGCCGTCCGTGTTCGAACTCGACGAATCCCTGCCGGACTTCATCCTCGCGCGGCCGAAGCTCGAGGGATCACAGAGCCGCTCCGACCTGATCATCGAACTCGCCCTACGCGAGAAGCTGACGGTTCGCCAGATCATCTCGCGACTCGGAGGTGGCCGCGGCCACTTCGAGTTCATCGGTACGCCCGAGCAGGTGGCGGACACGATCGTCGCCTGGTTCGAGGGCGGTGCCGCGGACGGGTTCAACATCATGGCGCCCACCCTCCCGTCGGGCCTGGAGACCTTCATCGATCAGGTACTGCCGATCCTGCGCGGCAAGGGCCTGTTCCGCGAGGCGTACGAAGGCACGACCCTCCGCGAGCACTACGGTCTGCCGGTACCGGCCAACCAGTTCCACCAGGCAGAGACACAGGTGCTCGGCGTCTGAGCCGATCGGTGCTCCTCGTACAGGGGCTCAGCAAGTCCTACAAGGACGGCTTCACCGCGGCGCCGGCTCTCCCGCTCACCGGCAGCGGGAGCGCCGCCCGCCCGGTGCGACGGGCTCGGCCGGCACCGGCATCTGGTACGAGTTCGCCCGGGTGTAGTGCTACCCGTTTCCCGTGGGCACCCGGCAGTCAGGATGCATTCAGGTGTCCGGTGGCACGGTCGCTGTCCATGACCCACGAAACGTCTGAGACCTCCGCCGCCCCCGTGGCCGACGGGCCCGCTGCTCGTGCGCGGCAGCGGCTGCGCCGGAACAAAGTGCCCGAGATCACCGTGTACTTCTGGATCATCAAGGTGCTGTGCACGACGGTCGGTGAGACCGCGGCCGACCTGCTGAACGAGAAGGCGGGCCTCGGCCTGACCGGTGTGTCGGTCCTGATGAGCGCCCTGCTGGCCGTGGTGCTGGTCGTGCAGTTCCGCACGAGCGCGTACCGGGCGGGCGTGTACTGGCTCGCCGTGGCCCTGATCAGCGTCGTCGGCACCCTGATCAGTGACAACCTCACCGACAACATGGGTGTGCCGCTGGAGCTGAGCACCACGGTGTTCGCGCTCGTTCTCGCGGTCGTTTTCGTCGTCTGGTACCGCCGGGAGCGGACGCTGTCCATCCACAGCATCGACACCACCAGCCGCGAGTCCTTCTACTGGCTCGCGGTCCTGTTCACGTTCGCCCTGGGCACCGCGGCCGGTGACCTGGTGTCCGAGCGCATGGATCTCGGCTACTGGCTGTCCGCCGTGCTGTTCGCCCTGGCCATCGCCGCGGTCGCCGTCGCGCACTTCGCACTCGGTCTCAACGCGGTATGGAGCTTCTGGATCGCGTACATCCTCACCCGGCCGCTCGGGGCTTCGATCGGCGACTACCTGTCCCAGCCGACCGGAGACGGCGGCCTGGGCCTGGGGACCGTGATCACCAGCGTGCTGTTCCTCGCGGTCATCCTCGGCCTGGTCGTGTATCTGGGCGTGACCCGCAAGGACGTCACCGCCCCGGAGCGGGCCACACGACACACAGCGTGACCTGCAACCTGGACGCGTTCAGGATGCGTTCAGGGTCTCCGTGCCACGGTCGGAGACCAAGCCGGTCGCCAAGGGCGGCCTGGACCTCGGGACCGTGGGCTCGTCCGCGCCGTCCTGCTCGTTGTCCTGTTCGGTCTGACGGGCTACGCCCATACGGGGGAGCGCCGGACCGCCGCCGCACCGGCGAACGAGGCGCGGTAGTCGGTCACCCGGCAGGGAGGCTGACCGTGAACCTGGCCCCGGGTGCGTGTCCGGGGTCGTAGGAGACCTCACCGCCGACGGTGCGGGCCAGGCGTCGTGCGAGGGGCAGCCCGAGGCCCGCGCCGTCGTGCCCGTCGCCGGTGTCGGCCCGGCGGCCGGGCTGGAACAGTTCGTCCAGGAACGTCTCGGGCACACCGGGGCCGTCGTCGACGACATCGATCCGTACGGCGCCGGGCAGGCGCCGCGCGGACACGGTCACGCTGGAGCGGGCATAGCGGAGGGCGTTGGCGATCAGAGGGCTGAGAATGCGTTCGAGGAGAGCGGGTGCCACCCCCGCCTCCAGGACCTGCGCATCCGTCTCCATCGTGGTCTCCACCCGGTCCGGTGGGGCGACGTGCTGGAGCAGGCGGTCCAGGACGGGCACGACGTCCGCCGTCGCGGGGGCCGTCGCCCGGCCGAGCGCGTTCTCGCGGGCGTCGTCGAGGAGCGTGTCGCAGATGGTGCGCATGGCCTGCGCTGCCTCGGCGATCACCTCGTGGGTGGCGCGGGTCTGGGCGTCCGTGCGCGGGCGGGTCCGCCACCAGTCGAGTTCCATGATGATCCGGGTGAGTGGTGTGCGCAGTTCGTGGGACAGTTCTCCCGTCAGCTGCTGTTCGTGGCGCAGTACGGTGCGTATGCGATCGAGCAGCGCGTCCAGTGAGCCACCCAGACGGGCGAGTTCGACCGGGTGATCTTCCGTGCCGAAGCGGTCGTCGGAGCCCACGGCGCTCCACTGCGTGGCCTGGTCGGTCATCGTTCGCACCGGTCGCAGTGCCCGGCCGACGGACAGGCGCGTGAGGACGTACATGCATCCGAGCATCACCGCGTCCAGGACGAGCGAACCCAGCAACAGGGTGCGGGCCGAACTGCGGTACGGAGCCAGGTCCAGAGCGGTGACGATGGTGGCTTCGGCAGCGTGGCCGCGGACCGGCTGGGAGCACAGCCGGACAGGCCGGTGACCGCTGACGGTCGTGCAGGCGTGCTTGCGCTGTGCGGCCAGCCGGTCGACGGCCCGGGCCAGTGGGCTCCCGATGGTGGCGGTCGGTGGCTTCTCCAGCAGACGGGTGCCGGCGTAGATCCACACATTCGCGTCGAGGAGGCGGTCGTTGACGGTCTCCAGGACGCGTACCCGGGGACCGCTGGTGTCGACCGTGGTGGTCACGGCCGCCGCTCTGGTGCGCAGTTCGTCGTCGGCCTGGTGCTGCAGGTGCTCGTCCATCACGGCGTTGAACGCCACCGTCAGGACGGTCATCAGCAGCGCGGCGGTGGCCAGGGCAACGAGGGAGAGCCGGCCTCGAAGAGTGCGCGGGGCCAGGCGACTCAGGATGTGGAAGCGACTGGTCATGACAGGCGGTGTCCGACCCCGCGC
>NZ_JBEXYL010000145.1:0-14561 GCF_040630895.1 Streptomyces sp. NPDC005728 | reverse complement strand
AACTCTTCCGGATAAGGCTTGGGCACAGCGGCATCCTTCCCACCCGCCCTACAGGGCAAGCCAGTTCAGATGTCACCCGATCGTGCAGCAGACCCATGTCCTCGGCGTAGGCGAAGACGTCGGACAGGGTCCGCAGGCGCACACCGGGGCGGTCGGAGACAGCGAAGCCGCGCGCCGCCAACAGCGGGCGGATCTCCCTGATGGCGCGGGAAACGGTGGAGCGGGCGGTGCCGTAGAGCTCCGCCAGCGCTGCGTGTGGGAGCCCGGTACGCAGATATACCAGGGTGACCAGCACCCGGTCCGTGAACACCAGGTCGCGCTTCGGCCCGGCACCGGCCTCGCGCTGCCGCCTTGCGCCACGCCGGTCATACAGCGCGGACTCGCACCCGGCCAGCCACGGGTCCGCCAACTCGTCGATCAAATTGCCGAGATGTGTGTGCGAGACGCCGCAGAAGGCAGGATGGGGCAAGGCCGCACGGGCCCACTTCTTGGTCACACTCGAAGAACCGGTGCGGCCGCTGTCAACGTCACGGCCGCTCCCGATCAGCGATCGCTGACCGAGTCATGAGCGTCAGCCGATTCGGCCGGCCTGCATGGCCTCTGGACTCATCCGGGTGTCGAACCCGGTCTCGGGGTCGATGGTCCGGCCCTGCGCCCACCAGTTCTCCGCAGCGGTTTCCAGAACAGTCATCAGAACGTCCTCGCGGCGCATCCCCGTGGTGGCTGCAAGGCGGTCGGCGACGGCTTCGAACAGTGCCGTCTTCTGAGCCGGGGGCCGGTGGTTGAACGTCATGCGGATGATCACTGAGTCGGCGCTGCGCTCGACGCCGAAGAACGTCGGTGCCTGCAGGATGTCACCGGGCTCCATGTCGTGCACGACATGGAAGAAGTCGTCCTCCGGGATCTGGAACACCTCCCGCATCGACTCGTGGACCGCCGCGGAGACGGCCTTGCGGAACTCCAGGGTCTTGCCCCTGCGCAGGTAAATCTCGACGAATGGCATGGAGGTGCTCCTTGGCGGAAGTGGGGTGCGTGTCCGCACGGTTGGGCGCGGCTGACACGGGCAACGCTAGGCGGCACTCGTCCATGCGGCTAGCGAAACTCTGGCATGGTGGGTATGCATGAGCGTCATGGAGCCCTCGCTGACCGGCTTGCGGGTCTTGCGCGAGATCGCCGAGCGCGGCAGCTTCACCGCCGCCGCCGCAGAGCTCGGCTACACCCAGTCCGCCGTCTCGCGGCAGGTCGCCGCCCTCGAGCGCGCCGCTGGAGTGAAGCTATTCGACCGCCGCCCCGGCGGCGTCACTCTCACACCGCCGGGCTTGACCCTGCTGCGGCACGCGGTCGTCGCCCTGGGCGCGCTCGCCGCGGCCGAGCGCGAGCTGAAGGGTCTGGCGCCGGAACGCAGTGTCGTGCGGCTCGGCACCTTCCCCAGCGCAGGAGCGCTCATCCTGCCGCGCACGCTCGCCGCGCTTCGCCGCACGCAGCCCGGCCTCCGCGTCACGACACGCGAGGCCACGACCCCGGTGCTGGTACGCGCGCTGCGGGCGGACACGATCGACCTGGCCGTCCTCGCGGTCCGGCCGCCCTACCGGCCCCTGGACGACCAGACTCCACATCTGGAGTGCGAGACCCTCCTGGAGACGAAGCTCCTGCTCGCAATACCAGCCGACAGCGCTCTGGGCAGCCGAGCTGCGGTGGACCTGGAGGAACTGGCCGATCAGGAATGGATCGCCGGTGCCTCCAACCCCGCCGAGCCGATGATGGGCGTCTGGCCAGGTCTGCCCGGGCGACCACACATCACCCATACCGCCCGCGACTGGCTGACCAAACTGCACCTGGTTGCAGCGGGCTGCGGCATCACCACCGTGCCGCCGGAGCTGGCCGGCGCGGTTCCCACGGGCGTGCGCCTGGTCGAGGTCCGCGGAGGCCCCGCCGAACATCGGCGAGTCGTTCTGGCCCGCCTTCCTGGCCCGCGACCACCGGCCCTCGCGCAGATCGTCCAGGTCCTGCACGGTGAGGCGGCCCGTCGGCCTGCCTGAGAAGGCCCGGAACGAACCGCGCCTGCGCTATCCCCACGTTCGACAGTTGCCGGGGATGCAGGGCGGACCACTGGACCGGATCCAATCCGGCCGGGCCAGCACGCCAAGACCCCAATCGCGGACCGAGCCGTTAGGGCTCGCAGGGAATTAACTTGTTGGTCTTGGGACTTGACATCGCAGGTCAGCGCGACGCGCGCCCGCATGTTGTTCTTCTGCGAGCCCTTAGCGATGATCGTGCCGTCGGAGCGGCCCGGGGTGGACTGCGCTGCGTACGGGGTGTGCGTGGCGGCCCACGTGTTCTGCTGGGCCACCGCCAGGGCTGCAAGCAGATCCGGGGCCAGGCCGGTGACGCGGAGCCTGCCTATGCTTCGCGCCCGAGGACCGAACCTTCCTCGCAGCCCTGCTCCACACTGCCTCCCCAAACAGACGTCGCGTCAGCCGAGGCACACCCTGTCCGGTGCTGCGCCGGAGGTCCGGCGACCGTGCCCTCTTGCGGCCGCAACGGCGCGCGCTGCACGTCGGCCTGGCTTCGCCGACCACCTGACTACGGTAATGCGAGCGTCCGCGGCAACATCACCAGCCACCGGGCTCGGTCCACCATCGCCAGCCGGCTCTACAACGCAAAGGAGCCGATAACGCTCTTCGATCTGCAGGAATGGCTCGGCCACCGCACTCCCGAGGCGACCACCCACTACGCGAGGCTCACTCCGAACACCCTGGCCAGGGCCTACAACGGCGCCGACTACTTCGCCCGCAACGTCCACACCGTCGAAGTCCTTATCGACCGAGACGCTGTCGCCTCCGGAGCCGCCGCGAACGGCGAGCCGTGGCAGTACTTGGGGTGCCGTTAACGAGCAGCGAACCAGGTGACAAGTAACCCGCCAGTAGCTTTGGATCGAGGGCCGTCGAGCCGGTTCGCACACCTGGCCGATATTCAGGTCAGGCCAGGTGGATCGCCGTTGAGATAGCGGCGGGCGGCGGTGACGAACGCGCGCTCGGCCTCGTCGTACATCCTCCGAACCCGGTCCGGAGGGACCGCTTCGCCCTCTGCCACCAGTACTCGCTCGTTTTCGGCATCCGGCGGCACGATCTGGCAGACGTAGATGAGCGATCGGCCGATCCTGGTCAGAGAGTCAAGGAAGCCGAGTAGTTCGTCAGGGCCTTCGAGCGTGACCAAGGCCGCCGCCTTGTGCAGAGCGTCGTACGCCTCCGCGACCGCGTCGATAGCCTGGGAACGCTCCTCCTCGGCCTCCGTGCGGCGGGCGTCGCTCTCATTGTCGCGATTCCTGACCAGGTGGCAGAACTGGGCAGCGTCCCGGGCCCGGGCGTCGGCGTCTCGGAGGGTCCTCACGGCGGCGAGCAGTTCGAGGAAGGCGGCACGCTGAGCAGTCCGGCGATCCTGAGCGTGCTGGGCGCGGGCGGTCACCCCGGCTGCGGCGACAGGGCTGCGGGCCGCCCGGACTGCGGTGCGGGCCTGCCAGTAGACAGCCGGAAGGCCCACCGCTGTGATGGCGACGGTCGCGACAGCCGCGACGCCCTCGATAGTCACGACTGTGATCCCGTCTGATTTTCCAGGGCCGTCTCGGACTGTTCGTCCTCAGCAAGGATCTTCGGCGATGGCCAGCAGCTCGGCGGCACCGCGGCCCAGGCGCTTCATCTCGTGCACGGTGAAGATCACCCGTTGATGTGGGACGGCCTTCTTGATGGTGCGGGCGAAGTCCATCGCCTTGACGAACTCCGGCCGCACCCTGATCCGGGTGCTGATCTTCTCCGAGAAGACCGGATCACAGCCCGCCTCTTCCAGGGCGTCGAGTTGGCTCTGGAGCTCCTGCTGGGCGGTACTGCAACGGGCATACCCCACCCTCGTGGGCTTCGTCGCGGCCTCGGGCACTGCGGTGTCGATCGCTGGGCCCATCTCCCACGCGCGGCCGGGGTCGCGGTCGGCGGGGGTCTTCACCTCCAACTCGGCGCGGAGCTGGGGGACCAGCATGAAACGTGGGGTGTGGTACTTCGGGGCGACTTTGCCGCCGCGGGTGCGGCAGGTGCTTCCGGCTGGCACCTCACAGGTCGGACAGTCGAACTGTTCGATGGCGGCGGCCGGTTCGGCGAGCTCTGACATGTCGCAGAACCTATCGCGAGGGGCATTGTGCGAGAGCTGTTTTGCGAGAGGTCGCGAGAACGAGGATCAGGGACAAACCGGACGCGGTCCGGCGAGGATTCGTGATCTCTCAGAACTCATTTCTGAGAGTCGAGAGCGGCAGCGTTCCTTGCGAGCCAGTCACGGACTTCCTCCGCCTCGCGGTAACGCCCAAGGCTGGTGAGCAGGCCTGCCTGCAACCGCAGTACATTGCCGAGCTGTGACGCGAATTGGGTGGGCCTTGCTGCGACGAGCCTGCGGTAGAGCTCGACTGCCTCGCCTGTCACCCGTAGAGCTCCGGAGAGATCCGGTTGAGCCTTAAGCTGCACCCATGCCGGGCTTCTGAGCGCTCGCGCGAGATTGGTAAGCGCGGCGGCTAGATCCGGTTCGGACGCGGCCGGGGTGTCGCGGGCGAGCCGACGGTAGATGTCCACGGCCTGCTCCTCAGCGTCCAACGCCTCCTCCATGCGTCCCACGTCCATCAACCAGTTGCCAAGGTTGTTGAGTGAAGCAGCGAGGCCAGGTTCGTAAGCGGCTGGGTTATCTCGTGCCAACTGACGGTAGAGGCACGCCGTTCGCTCCTCTACGGCCAGGGCTTCCTCTGTACGCCCCACATCCGACAGAAGAGGGCTGAGGTCGGACAGCGCTCTCGCAAGATTGGGTTCGTGTGCAACCGGATCCTCGCGGGCCAGCCGATCAAAGACGCCCACGGCCTGCTCGGCAGCGCTCAGCGCTTCTTCGATGCGTCCCATGTCCGACAGGCAGAGACTGATGTTGGCCAGTGAACCGGCGAATTCAGGCTCGTACACGGCGGGATTCTCCAGGGCCAGCCGCTGCCGGATCTCCAGGGCCTCCTCCCCGGCGGCCAGTGCCTCCTCCGCGCTTCCGATGTCCCACAGCCAGTTGCCGAGGTTGTTCAGCGAGGTGGCCAGATACGGTTCGTACGCGGCTGGGTTGCCGCCGGCGAGCCGACGGTAGATGTCCACGGCCTGTTCGGCAGCGTCCAGCGCCTCCTCCGTGCGTCCTACGTCTGACAGAAGATTGCTGAGGTTGTTCAGGGAGGAGGCGACATGGAATTCGTGCGAGGCCAGATTGTCGAGAGCGAGCCGTCGTTCGATCTCCAGAGCCTCCTCCCCGGCGGCCAGTGCTTCCTGCCGCCGTCCCACATTTGCCAGCCGGTTGCCGAAGTTGCTCAGCGAGGTGGCGAGGTCGGCTTCGTACGCGGCCGGATCCTGACCGGCCAGCCGACGGTAGATCTCCACCGCGCGCTGCTCCGCATCCAGAGCCTCCCCGTGACGCCCCACGGCCGAGAGGTCAGCGCCGAGATTGGACAGGGCTTGGGCGAGATCGGGTTCGAACGCGGCCGGGTTGCTACGGGCCAGCCGCTGCCGGATCTCCAGCGACTCCTCGGCGGCGGCAAGTGCCTCCTGCAGCCGTCCTATCTTCGACAGATGAATATCGAGGCCCGACATCGCATTAGCTAGATCGGGTTCGTACGCGTCCGGATCCTCGTGGGCTAGCCGACGGTAGATCTCCACCGACTGCTCGGCAGCGGTCAGGGCCTCCGCTCGCTGTCCCATGTCCGACAGCACGAGTCCGAGGTTGGACAGTGATCTCGCGAGGTCGGGGTCGTACGCGGCCTGATCTTCGCTGGCCAGCTGGAAGTAGGTGCGTACGAGAACGTCGGTGAGCCTCAACCCGAGGTCACTCAGGATGGGCACCCGGGCGGGTACCGCAGCGTTGGCCTTCTCCACCGCGTCGATGTCGAGCGGGACAGTGTCCAAGGCGGCGTTCAGGCCCCGCAGGACGCTTTCGCTATCGGGGATGCGGTGGGCGTTGTAGTGGGAGACGGCCGCACGGGCCAGAACGGTGATCACTTGAGCTTGCTGGTCGGTGGAGGCATCGGTCATGAGGGCTGGCAGCGGGGTGCCGGGGCCGGTCAGCAGCGTTGAGGCGTGGTACTCGGCCACGCGGTCGGGTTGCAGAGAGCCCCAGTAGCGGTCGGGCCCGGGTGGATACAGGGACCGGAGCCAGTCGGCAGTGTCCAGCGCCCGGCTGGGTGGGAGGCCGGGGATTTTCCGGGCGGTTGCCTCGGCTTGGGCCTGGTTGGCGGCTCCGCACACGACCGCGACGGCCACAGCACGCTGGAGCGTGGCTGTGCTCAGGTCACTCAGTCGGAACGCCGGGGTCCTGGCGGTGTCCTCCCAATAGCGCTGCTCGTGGCGGAGCAGAGTGGCTTCCGCTGGCTGGCCCGGGCTGGCAGCGACCGGGGCGGGGCCGTGCTGCAAGAGGGTGGCCAAGGCCGTCATTTGCAAGGTGAGTACGGACTCGTAACGCGGATCCGCCAGGTCGGCGGGGGGATGGACCCTGGCTGCCACAGCGGCCCAATCGGTCCGACGGAAGGTGGGAAGGTGCCGGAGGAGGGGGGCGAGGTCGACGACGGCATCAATGATTGCGGTGGCGCGGGCAATGGGTGGGGCGCCGCTCGGGAAAAGGGGGGCGAGTTCGATGACGGGCGCTGAGGCGAGGAGTTCGCGGGCCGGTGCGGTGGCGCCGAGGCTGTCGGTCCGCCACGGGCCGTCGGTGCGAGCGAGCAGCAGCAGACGGGTGCGGTGGCGGGCGGTGCGCAGGCGCTCTATGAGGTGGCGGACCAAATGGGGTCGCGTTTCGGCGTAGTCGACGGTGAGCTGGAGCCGTTGAGCCGTGTCCAGGCTGCTCAGATCGGGCACGGTGGTGACGTCGGCCAGGTCGGCGCGCACATGCGCGCTGACCCAGTCCCGCGCGCGCAGAATGTCGGTGAGCTGCCGGGCCAGCCGGGTCTTGCCCTGTCCGCCGGGGCCCGTGAGCACGCGCACCGAAAAGGTGTCCGTGTCCTGGTGGCACCAGCCGAGTAGCTGGTCCAGCTCATGTTCGCGGCCCCGGAATGCAACGGCTTCGGCATCAGCACGCAGGAGCATCGCCGGGGAGCGCAGGTCCCGTTCGCGGGCGGCGGGTGCAAGGAGAGCGGATGGTTCGGCTGGTTCCAAGACGGGTTCCCACCTGCTGTGTTCGGTGATCAGCGCGCGGAAGGCGTCGTCGGCCAGCAGGGCCTTTAGCGGCGTGGCGGTCAGGCGGGTGCCGCCAGTGGCCTGGCGGTCCTGGCGCGCGACGCCGCACAACAGGTCGCCGCAGAGTAGGGCGGCTCCGGACATACCCGACCAACGGGTTCCTTTGGTCTCCAGTGGCGACTGGACGGGGATGGTCGGGTCGGTGCTGAAGACCTCGTAGCGGCCCGCGAGGCTGCCGGTGCCAGGCCGGATTGTGCCGATGAGCTGCTCATCCAGGCGACGGCCGTCGTCGAAATCCTTCTGCATGCGGGGGAATCCAGCGACGGCGACCGGGTGAGGGCGGGTGCCGATGAGCTGGCCCCAGCGCTGCGGTGGCCGGACCCGCAGATCCTCCAAGGATTCCGGTGCCTCCCAACCGTTGCCGACAGCCACCTCGACCAGCGCGGCATCCACCACGTCATCCTTGCGCCGCCAGAGGACAGACGCGGGAAACTCGTGATTCCCCGTGTCAGGCCGGGTTACGGTCACCGAATCCGCCGCGAATGCGCCGTCGACGACATGCGCGGCGGTCAGCACCAGGCGCGGCGCCACCAGGTAACCCGAGCCGAACCCCCGCTTGTCCTGGCCCGGCCTACGTGTCCGGATCTGCACCCGGCGGTCGAACTCCACAACAGCCCCCGTTCTTTACTCCCTGACGTGCGGCGTGCTGGCCCGGCCGGGGACTACTCCTCGTCGTCGACGTCGACGTCGCCGCCGCCGGGCCGGTGCGGCTTCAGTTGCACCGTGACCGTGTGGGTCGCCTTGTTCCCGGTCTCCTTCTTGCCTCCCAGACCGACGACACTGAACCTCAAGCCCCCGTCCAACCCCCGGGTACGGGTCAGTTCCATGCCGAGCTCCAGCGTGATCTCCCCCAGAGTGAACAGCACCCCCCTGTGGCCGGCGCCCGTACCGTCGGGGTCGGCGATCCTCGCCTGGGCCTCGGCGACCTGGTCCCGCAGCAGCGTGATCGCATCGGCCAGGTCCAGCCACTGTTGGTCCGCACCGTGCGCGTTGCCCATCACAGTCCCCCCTTCGCCGCCTTGCCCCCTGCCGCACGGCGGGGACGTACCTGCCTACTTCTCCCAGTGCAAACCGACAGAAACCGCGCCACGCCGATCCCGTCCCGAGAACCTGCCACCCCCGGCCCCAGGCATGAACCCTCCTCACCTATGCATCGTCCTTCGCATCCGCGTTGTCTGCGCCGACCGGGTCGCAGGGGGCAGCTGGGGCCCTGAAGCCGGCCGTACGCTCCAAGAGCCCGGGCGAGGAGAGTGACGGCTGGCCCTCGTCCGGGCGCTTTGTACCAGGTCCGGCTGCCGTGCCGGGGCGGTTCCTGGATTTCTGTGCCCGGTGTACGGCGGCGTCTCTACCGTCCAGCCCGGATACCGGGTACGGGGGCGTGGGAAGGGGCTGGTGTGGGGCGGGAGCTGGGTCTGGACGGGGTGGTGGAGCACTTCACCCTGTCCAGCGACGAGGCGGGATGGTTACGGAACAAGACCGGCGCCACCAGGCTGGGCTTCGCCGTCCAGCTCAAGTTCTTGACCTGGCGCGGCCGGTTTCCCCGGATGCGCCTGGAGCTGCCCCCCGACGGGGTCGAGCACGTCGCCAAGCAGGTCGGCGTCGCCGCGTCCGAGCTGGCCTTCTACGACTTCACCTCCCGCGCCGCGAAGCGGCACCGCAGCGAGCTGCGGGATCTGACCGGCTGGCACGAGTGCACCAGGACCGACCAGGTCAGGCTCGTCTCGCACCTGGTGGACGTGATCTGGCACGACGAACGCCGCGAGGAGCAGGTGCGGGCCGAGCTGCTGCGGCAGATGCGCGCGGACCTGATCGAGCCGCCGACCGCGGCCCAGGTCGACACGATCATCCGCTCCGCGCTGCACCAGGCCGACGAGCGGGCCGTCGCCGAGGCCGCCGCCCGCCTATGGGCAGCCGCCTCCAGCTCGCGGTCCCCGCCCCCACCGACCCCGAGCCGGCCGCGGCCTGAACATCAGCACACACCACCCTGCCCCCCTCGCCACGTCCCGGCGAGGGGGCAGATCTTCGACCCGAAAGCTACTGGCGGGTTACTTGACACCTGGTTCGCCACTCGTTAACGGCACCCCTACTTCGACCTCGGCCACGGCTGGTGCACCTACACGTTCTTCGAGCAGTGCCAGCACCGCATGGCCTGCGCACGCTGCGACTTCTACACCCCAAAGGCCTCCAGCAAGGGACGGCTCCTGGAAGCCAAGGAGAACCTGCAGAAGATGCTCGCGGCCATCCCCCTGACGGACGACGAGCGCGCCGCCGTCGAGGACGGGCAAGCTGCCCTCGACCAGCTACTGAAGCGACTCACCGACGTCCCCACGCCGGCCGGGCCGACTCCCCGACAGATCGGTATCCCAGCGCAGGCCACCGTGCTGCCGGTCATTGAGATCAACCGCAAACCGACAGGGCAGTAGCCCTCAATGGCCCAGCCGGTGCCGGACTTAGAACTCCTAACGAAATGATCTTCGAGGTGGTTGGATCACTCTGGGACTGATGATCCGGGGGTCTGGGGTGACGCGGCCGAAGCCATGGGAAGTCGACGACGAACTGTGGGCAGTGGTCGAGCCGCTGCTGCCGAGGGTCGAACGTCGAGCCCGCCACCCCGGACGCAAGCGGCATCCTGACAGGCTGGTGTTCCAAGGCATCCTGTTCGTACTGCGCACCGGGATCGCCTGGGAACACCTGCCGCAGGAACTCGGCTTCGGTTCGGGCATGACTTGCTGGCGGCGGCTGGCCGAGTGGACCGAGGCAGGTGTGTGGCACCGGCTGCACGAGGTCCTGCTTGCCAAGCTCCGCGGTGCGAACGCCCTGGATTTCTCCCTGGCGGCGGCCGACGGCTCCCACATCCGGGCGCTAAAAGGGGCTCCAAGACGGGACGAAGCCCTGTCGACCGGGGCAGGACGGGCAGCAAGCATCACGTGATCACCGACGCCACAGGCATCCCGCTCGCCGCCACCTTGACCGGCGGGAACCGCAACGACGTCACCCAGCTGATCCCACTCCTTCAGGCTGTGCCGCCCGTGCGGGGCAAGCGGGGCCGGCCCCGGCGCCGCCCCGACGTGGTGCTGGCCGACCGAGGCTACGACCACGACAAGTACCGGCGCCTCGTCTGGAACCTCGGCGTGAAACCGCAGATCGCCCGCCGCGGCACCGAGCACGGCTCCGGCCTGGGCAAGCAACGCTGGGTCGTGGAGCGCGCGTTCGCCCACCTGCACTGGTTCCGTCGACTGCGGATCCGCTGGGAGATCCGCGACGACATCCACGAGGCCTTTCTCACCCTCGGATGTGCACTCATCTGCTGGCGGCGACTGCGCGTTCTGGTGAGCGATGCCGTGAGCTAGTGCCGCATCAGGCAACGTTCGCCCTGTCGATGGCTACTCTGACGACGTGGCCGATGAGAAGGACAGTGGGAGCGGTTCGATCCGACGCCCCTCGTGGGACCACCCGGTAGTGTCCACCGTCGCGTTGGAACTGGGCGGCCTCGCTTTCTCCGGGTTGGTCGCTCTGGTGGGGTGGCCGTTCGGGTGGCTGCCCGACACTGGTTTCGTCCTCCTCGTGACGGGCCTGATCGCGATCGGGCCTGCGGCTGAGTTGTACCGCGGGGCGGGCCCGCCGCGTCGGCTTGCTGTTGTTGCCGCTCTCCTTGCGCTAGCAACGGTGAGACTGCTCGTGGCTGCAGCAGTGAACTGGGCCTTTCCTACGCTGGCTGATCCGGGCGTCGGTATCCTCGTCGGCTACCTCGTTGCGTTACCCATCGGCGTGGCTGTGTTGGCTTGGTTCCTCACCAGGCCGAAGGTTGCCTGATGCGGCACTAGTTAGCCGCCGCTAGCCGGTTGAGGACTTCTTTGGGGGTGAAGCTCCAGCCGACCAGGCGCGGCCCGCTCCAGTTGATGCCGATCACGAGCCCATCCCGGGCGGCATCGGGCAGTACGCGATCGCACCAGGTGCCCAAGGACATGGCCTCAACGCGAAGTCCATGCCCCCAGATCTTCGCTGCCCTCTGGGCGCGGGGTGAGGTCGACCAGAAAGGGAGACTTCGCGTGCGGTCCGCGGAGAGGTGAGTCGGGCTTCCGTCGTCATCCCGGACAAGCCAGACCACCTTGCTTTGGCGGACGTCTCGGAAGAAAGCCGCCGCTTGCGAACCGCTCTGACTCATGGCCACCGAGCCTACCGTTCGCCACTACTCATTTCGTTAGGAGTTCTTAGTCCGGCTGGGTCTCACCGACCTCGATGCGGTTCTCGTCGAGGCCGTTGACGATCCGCAGACATCCCCCAGCGAAGACGAACTCCACCACCGCCGTTCCAGCCGCCAGGTCACTGTCTGCTGGACGCCACTCGAGGAGCGCGACCTCGCACAGTTTCTGGCCGACGAACGGTTCGAGGCGTTCATCGCGGTGAGACCACTGAGGCGTCAGCTCGGACCACTCCCGTCCGGTGATGGTCGACGCTGTGTCGATCGTGTCCCAGCCGACCGAGAGCTCGTCGAGCTTCCAGTGGCAAACCTCTACCTGGATGACGTCGAAGTCCAGCACCACCGGGCAGTCTGCGAACCAGTCCCCGTCCTCGGCGAAACGCACGACGGCGAACTCCGTCAGCCGCCTACCGGCGAGCGTCGCTGAACGGGATCCGTGCGCCTGCCGAACGGCCTCGACCCCGACCAGGAAGGACGGCTTGAAACCAGAGATCCCCATGTCCACGGCACCTGAGTCTCCCGGCCTTCAGCCCAACCTGCCAACACATTTCGGCCAGTGGGATCTTCCGAGCCACTCGACAGGTCGGATTCCACAGAACGCCCTGGCGGACCTGCTACGGCTTCATGGCCCGCTGGGCCGCCGCCGGTGGGGTCGGTCAGATCCGAGACCAGCTCCGCAAGCGCATCCGCCGCGAGATGGGCCGGCCCCCCGGCGCGGTCGCCACCGTCATCGACTCCCAGTCCGTCAAAGCTGCGGAAACCGTCGGCAAGGACTCACGCGGCTACGAGGGCGCCAAGGAAATCAACGGCCGCAAGCGCCACCTGGTCGTGGACACCAAGGGGCTGCCGCTGTTCGTCCTGGTCACTCCGGCTGACATGACCGACCGCGAAGCGGCCAAGGAAGTCCTGTTCCGGCTGCGGCTGATGCACCCGGAAATCACCATCGTCTGGGCCGACTCCGGCTATGCCGGACAGCTCGTGACCTGGGCGAAGAAGCACCTGAACCTGACGCTCAAGACCGTCAGCCGACCGCCGAACACACCCGGGTTCGTCATCCTGCCCCGCCGCTGGGTGGTCGAACGCTCGCTGGCCTGGATCATGCACGCCCGCCGACACGCACGCGACTACGAACGGCTCATCCAGCACTCGGAATCGCTCATCACCTGGGCCGCGATCACGCTCATGACCAGGCGCATCACCCGCAGCCAGTCCCGCCGTACTAGCCAACCGGCATCCCGCGAGAACGACAGAGACTCCCCCCACCTCCTCCTCATCGAGACCCACGAGCTGCACGCCAGTACGTTGCAGTCGGTTGGCCAGCACGTTGTTCGACGGGTCAGGGTCGGGTGGTCGGAGACGGGGCTGTCCCGTTGATCACCATGATGTCGAGACCGTGCAGTGGGACCTCTCTCAGCGCCACTGATCGAACGCGTCAAGTACAACCATGATCCCATCTTCCCAAGTCGGGAAAATCCCCCGGATCTGGGAGAGCGATACCGCCGCCGAGGTCTTGCGACCGTCCATCGCGTAGACGACGTGGTTGGGCCCGGACACGTGTCCCACCCTGGTGAAGCCGCAATCTCCCGGGTCCGGGTCAGTGCATACGAAGACGAACTGAGTAGCCGCCAGCATGCCGGGCTCCGGGTCAGGTGAGACGAGGAACAGCCCCCTCCGTTCCACCTCGCCCCGCACGCGACGATCGATCCTCGACACATCCACTGCCGCCATTGCAAGCACCACCATGCTCACTGGGACCACCCCGCTGGTAGCCGGTCACAGTCTGGGCGGCAGGTGGGACGGATGCAAGCAGTCATTGCCAAGTCGATTTTGTAGAGCTGGAGTTGGAGTCCCTCAACCCAGCACGCAGCATGAAGCCGCTGGGTACACACTCACATCCACTTCTGACATTGATCACAACGGGTGCAGGTTCAGAAACAAGCACTACTGACCTTCAGAGCGTGATGTCGTGGGGGGCTGAGGTCTCGTGATCCTTGCGGTATGCCGACCCCATGAGGTATGCGAAAGGGGGCGGGAAGACCGACGAACGGCCGGCTTTCCGCGAGCAGTTGCGGTTGGAGGCGGCCGAGCGGTTCATGCAGAGCGACGAGAACACGGTCATCGCTCACGACTTGCGGGTCAGCGTCCGGTCGGTACAGCGTTGGCGCAAGGCTTGGGCGCAGGGCGGGCCGGGTGCCCTGGCCTCGAAGGGGCCAGCGTCGCTGCCGCTGCTCAGCGACGGACTGTTCGCCGCGCTGGAGCGGGAGCTGGCCAAGGGGCCGGTGGTACATGGGGGGCCGGACCAGACGTGGACCCTTTCGCGGATCATGACGCTGATCGGGCACCGTTTCCACAAGAGCTACACCGTGCAAGGGGTGGCCGCCCACCTCACCGCTGGCATGCGCCGCTACATCGCCGACCGCGACTGGCTCGCTGTCTTCCCACTACCGCCCTACGCACCCGACCTCAACCCGGTCGAGGGCATCTGGTCCGTCCTACGACGCATCACCGTCGCCAATCGTGCCTTCGCCGACTCCGATGACTTGATCACTGCCGTCCGACGCGGCCTACGCCAACTCCAGTACCGCCACGACGTCCTCGACGGCTGCCTCACCGGCACCGGCCTCCGACGCCGGTCACCCTGACGACATCACACATTCAAGGTCAGTATCCCCGCCCTCAAGGACGAGGCCTGCGCTCAAGAGGCACGGTCAGCGCGTCGTGCCCGTCAGTGCGATCTGCTGTCCGACGCCTTCACGTCTGAAGGGTTTCAGGCCCGGGAGATGGCTCGCTGGAGCAGATCCCGGAGCACGTCTTGCTCCTGCTGGGTCAGACCCGTAACAAGCGGCTCCTCGCTCAGGAGTTTCAGCAGACTTTCCCGGCGCTCGGCGCCTTCGGGGTGAGGTTCAGCTGCTTCGCCCGGCGATCGATGGGGTGGGGACGCCGTTCGATCAGCTGCTGACTCCCGAGTTGCACCGTTGACTGGGGTCTTCCAAGATTTTCGTAGCCGTTGATCGTGTGAACTGGGCTGTGGCGTAAGGGTGTTGATGGTGGCACGCTGACCGCGTGTGCCATCGAGC
>NZ_JBEXYL010000144.1:0-14566 GCF_040630895.1 Streptomyces sp. NPDC005728 | reverse complement strand
CGGCTTCGAGTGCACGCCGGGCCGTCTTCGGCAGGCGGACACGGTAGGTGTACCGGGCATACCCGGCCTCCTCCGTGATCGCTCCCGTCGTCATGCACCCGAACCGACCCTGGGGGAGTGACTGCTGGGCTGCGTCACCCAGTCGTGGGGTGGACGCCGGATCGCCCTGGCGGCGATTCGGCTGCCTCTGCCCTGCTCCGCAGGAATCCGATTCCTCCCCGGCCTGAAGGCCGGGGCATCCTCGGAGACACCCGGTGACCCGCGGAGTCCACTGCCCGGATCGCTCGGACGCCGTGGATGTGCACGCGTGTCGACTTCGCCGGGCAGTGGCCGCCTTCTGACAGTTCTGGAGAGAACGGTCAGCGACGGTCATGCTGGCGTGTGTGTCCGCCGGGTGGGCAGCCGAACCAGTGCACCGTGCCGTTCGTGGAGGTGTAGCCCAGGCACCTGATGGTTCGGTTGTGCAGGGTCTCGGTCCGGTCGACTCCTCCGTCCAGATACTCCGTCTTGTAGTGGGTCTGTACGAGTGTGTCGACCTCGACGGTGTACCAGCGGCGCTTCGTGGTCGGCATGCTGCAGCGGTGGCCGGTCACGTCGGGGCTGGGCCCCTCGCTCCATATGCCCCGTTCGGCGCGCTCGCAGTGCACGCTGTCGTCGGCGCCGGCGGTGCCGGCGCTGGTGCCGAGCAGAGCCGCCACGCCTGTGGCGACTGCCGCGGTAGCGCCGAGCAGGCGCTTCAGAGCGAGGTTCATCGATTGGTCCTCCTGTCAGCCGTGGTGACGGTCGGGAGTTGCCAGGTCACCTTGGGGTAATAGTCACACTTATCCGGTATGTCTGGCCCGGTAGCCGACGACGCAGTCCCCCGACCCGGTGATGTCGCTGATGCCAATGCAGCAGGCCGCGGTCGCCTCCCCGGCCGGCCCCGGAGCGCGCCCCGGTTCGTGCAAGGGGCTGCGCGGCCGGGACGACCGCACTTGGGGAGCCTGCTCAGCTCGGGCGTGACTCTCACTTGCGTATTAGCCCACCTGCGGGACCTGACTGCGTCAATCACCGGGCGACGCGGCTTCCGGTGTTTCGATCACACCAGGAGGCGCATGACATGGCTGACGAGCGACAACAGGACACCCGATCCCGACTCACCACATCCCGGCGCAGTGTGCTGGCCGCGGCCGCCTTTGCGCCCGCGCTCACCGGTGTGCCGGCCCCGGCCCACGCCCTGCCCGCCGGACGGGAGGGCCGTGCCCTGGTCGAACCGGTGATGACCAAGCTGGCGGACTGGGCAGACGTGGGCGAGGTTCTCCGCCGACCCGGTGACATGAGGCGTTTCATGTACCACACGGGCTTGCCGCGCCGTGACCTCACGGTCTTCTCCCACGGCGTTCGGATCAATCCCGCGCTCGCCCTCGGCACACACATGTCCTTCGTCCGGTACGCAGACCACAGCACGCTCTTGATGGGCGACGCCGTGGTCACCGAACGCGAACTGCAGCGCTTCTGTGATGTCCTGCAGAAGCACGGGATCATGCTGACTGCCATGCACAAACACCTGCTCGCCCACGAGCCGGATGTCTGGTGGGTGCACCTGCACGCCCACGGTCACGATCCGGTCGCCGTTGCTCGTGGTCTGCGCGCCGCATTCGACTGCACCGGTACCCCACCTGCCGAACCCGCCACTTCTTCGGCGTCCGTCGACCTGGACACCACCGCCATCGACGCCGCAATGGGCGTCAAGGGCGGCGCTGACGGTGAGATCTACAAGAGCACCTATGTCCGTCGCGAGACCGTCGCCGACGGCCATCTGGTGCTGCCTCCTGGACTGGGCTCCACCACCTCCGTCAACTTCCAGCCGCTCGGCGGCGGAAGGGCCGCCCTCAGCGGCGACCTGGTCATGATCGCCAGCGAAGTCCAGCCCGTCCTCACGGCCCTGCGACGCGGTGGCATCGAACTCGTCGAGGTGCACCACCACAACCTCGAGGACGAACCACGTCTGTTCTTCGTCCACTACTGGGCCGTCGGCAATGCCGTCAGGCTCGCCGAAGCCGTTCGCAAGGCCGTGGACACCACCAACGTCGTACCCATGCCTGGAGGAGCCGGCTCATGACTGCGGTCAACGAGACACTCACCTGCCCGTTCGACTTCAGCGAAGCCCTGGACTTCGACCCTGCGCTCGCGGCCCTGATGCAGCGCGGTTCTCCCGCGCGCATCCGGCTTCCCTACGGCGACGCGGATGCCTGGCTGATCACGGGCTTCGACGCCGTCAAGCAGGTGACTACCGACCAGCGGTTCAGCAGGGCGGGCATCATCGGTCACGACTACCCCCGGATGACGCCGGAGCCCATCGTCTCGCCGGAATCGATCAACGTGATGGACCCACCGCACAGCAGCCGCGTCCGTCACCTGGCCTCGCAGGCCTTCACGCAGCAACAGGCCGACGCCATGCGGCACCGGATCGTCCAGCTTGTGGACCGGCTGCTGGACGGCATGGAGAAAGAAGGACCGCCGGCGGATGTGGTCCACCACCTGTCCGAGAAGCTTCCCCAACACGCGGTCCTGGACCTCCTCGGTATCGAACGGGAGGAATGGCCCTGGATCGAGAAGGCCGTGCACCAACTGCTCGTCGTCGGCGCGGACAACAAGGAGGCCGCAACGAAGGCCAAGTCCGATCTGGCGGCCTACTTCGCCGAACTCGTCGGACAACGCCGGAAATCGCCCGGCCCCGACCTCATCAGCGCGATGGCCGCAGCGCGGGAAGGCGAGGAACAGCTCGACGACAGGGAACTGGCGGTCATGACGCTGACGCTGGCGCTCAGCGGTCAGGACACGGCAACCTGCCAGATCAGCAACATCACATACCTGCTCCTGACACGTCCCGAGTTGTTGCAGCACCTCAGGCGCCGGCCCGAGACCTTGACCGACGTCTTGCACGAGATGCTCCGCTGCATCCCGTTCCGCAAGGGGGTCGGAATCCCCCGGGTGGCTCTCGAGGACGTGGAACTGGACGGTGCACACATCCGGGCAGGCGACTTCGTTCACGTGTCGTACTTGACGGCCAACCGTGACCCGGAGCGCTACCCGGACCCACACGTCATCGACCTTGACCGTCACAGCGCACCGCATATGACCTTCGGCTGGGGCGGACACCGGTGCATCGCGATGCCTCTGGCCATGACAGAGCTGGAAGTGGCCATCGGCCGGCTCGTGGAGAGATTCCCCCGTCTGCGACTCGCAGTGCCGCCGGAGGAGTTGCGCTGGGACACAAAGACGATCAGGCGGTTTCCACTGGAGTTGCCAGTGGCTTGGTAGAAACGCCTGTGTCGCCGACGCCGGCTGACCCTCCGGCCGAGAACTTCGACATGTATGCGACAGGACCACTCGCGTTTTCTTCTTCCGGTTGGCGACCTGGTCCTTCTTCTCCGCGATGACTGCCTTGATGTTGTGTTTTCGCAGGTAAGAGCGGTTAGCGCGGGATGAGTAGGCCTTGTCTGCGGCGACAGCGTCAGGACGGGGTTAGGGGACGGCAGACTGGCAGACGGATGTGCACCTTGCTCGTCAGCCCGCCACGGGATCTGTCGAGCAGGGCTTCATGCAAGGGGAGCTTGCGCCGTCGCCTGATGTGCCGCCGCTCTTGCTGCTCGGGGTCGTCACTCCCGTCCTGTCCGTTCTGTTCTGGTGGGCCGCCCCCTTTTGCCGGGCCCGCTCCTGCTCGGCGGCGGTTTCCTCAAGGGCGTCCATGACCTCCTTGCCGATGCACATCCCGGCAGCGTCGTGGTGGGCGCGGGCGGTGGTGGAGTCCACGCTGACCAGGGACAAGTCCGTGTGAAAAGACCGCGAATGCGGTGGTGCGCCGGTGGTGGGGCCAGGCTTTGTACTGGGAGCTGGATGAGATCTGGCCACGCCGCCTGCACCGGGTCGCAGGCGGCAACGTCGGAACCGACCTGGAATGGTGGCGGAACGTGGGGCGGGGTCGTCTTCCCTGAAGTAGTTGCCGTCGCAGACGCACTGCTCGAGCCGAGAATGGCCGCGCCGGCACGGCGCGACAGCGGTAGGGAGCGGCTGCGGCCGATGGGTGCCGACGGGCGGTGCCTCCCGGGCGCGCAGGCGGTGGCGCACAGCTGGGGCGTCTCGCCCTCCCGGAGAGGCCCGGTTATGAGCACGAGATTCGGCGCAGGCGCTTCGGAGGCTGCCGCGTCGGGGGCACCGTCCGGGCGGCTGGAACTCATCGGCTGGGTTGTGGATCTGTCCTGTGTGTCCGATCTCGCCGGTTCCTTCCCAGCTCCGGGCGTGCACGGCGCACGCGGCGCCGCATACGTGCTTCCGCCGAGGGAGGAAATCCGCTCGGTTCACTGAATGGGGTGGGAGCGGGCGCTGTCGGATGTAGGGCCGAAATGCCTTGGGTAATTTCCGCCGGAGCGTGGATACCACGCCACCAGCGGAGGTAAAGGAGGACCTTCATGCAGCAGGACGAAGTGTACGAACCACCGGCCATGGTGGAAGTCGGTGACTTCGCCGAGCTGACCCGAGGCGAGGCTCTGGGCGCGTTCTACGAGGGTGGATTCCCGCCCTACGAGTGGTACCTCGGCCCCAACTGAGCCGGAGATCGACAGTACATGACGGGTGAAGTGCCATGAGCGGTGATGTGTGGTTCACCGTCCTCCCGGACGGTGAATCCGGCGTGGCCGCGGCGCGGCTCCTGCGCCCCTGGGCCACCGAGACCATCCGACACCACTCCGGTCGGCCGTGGCTGCTTGGCAGTTGGCCGGACGGACACGTGACGGTGGGCGCGGCAGGGGCGCGGCGGGTCGCGGTGATCGGGCGTTGCCCGGTCACCGTCGAGGCGCTGTCCGAGCGTACGGGGCGGCTGCGGGACATCGGGGACGTGGAACGGATCGCCCGCAGCCTGAACGGAAGCTTCCACCTCGTGGCTTCCGTCGACGGTTTGGTCCGGGCCAGGGGAAGCGCGTCCGGGGTGCGGCGGCTTTTCCACGCGCGTGTGGCCGGGGTGTCTGTGGCCGCCAACCGGGCGGACGGGCTCGCCGCCGTGACCGGAGCGGGCCCCGACGAACAGGTCCTGGCCGCGCACCTGCTGGCCTCGCCGCTTCCTTACCCGCTGGACGACCACTGCGTGTGGCAAGGCGTACAAGCCGTGCCGTCCTTCGACTGTCTGCTGATCGACGCGGACGGGCAGGCTCGCACGCAGCCGTGGTGGACCCCTCCGGAGCCGCAACGCGCATGGCAGGAAGGCGTGCCTGCGGTGCGCTCGGCACTGATCACAGCGGTGGACTCTTGTACCGTCGGCCGGGGTACGGTGAGCGCGGACCTGTCCGGAGGCGTGGACTCCACCAGCCTGTGCTTCCTGGCCGCGCGGGAGCAGGAGCGAACCCGGCCGACCGGAACGAAGCTGGTGACACTGCGCTGGCAGAGCCTCGACCCGGAGAACGACGACGCGGCCTGGGCCGTGCGTGCCGCCGCCCGTCTTCCCGACAGCGAGCACGTCACGCCCGCCCCTGACCAATGGCCCCTCTGGTACAGCGACTTGGCAGGTCTCACCGGAGACGCCGTGCCCACCGACGAGCCGGGACCGTGGGTGCGCGACGGCGCCAGGATGGCGGCGCTGTGCCGCCTGATGACCGGCCGTGGATCCCGTCTGCACCTCATGGGCGGCGGCGGAGACGAGCTGTTCACCACGTTTCCGCCCCACCTGCATGATTACGTCCGACGCCACCCCCTGTCGGCCTGGTCTCGTATCCGTACGCAACGCGCCTCCCAGCACTGGCCACTTCGGCAGCTGCTGCGTCAGCTTGTGGACCGCAGGACGTTCGGCCAGTGGCTGGCGGCATGGGCGGAGGGTCTCACCACGCAGCAGCAGCCGTCGCCAGCCCTCGTCCGCGGCGCCCCCTCGACGGCGTGGGGGGTGGACCTGTGCATGCCGCCGTGGGCGACCCGGGACGCGGCCGAGGCCGTGCAGGGCCTGCTCCGGGAAGCCGCCGCCACCGCCGAGCCCCTCGCACCCGAGCGCGGACAGCACGCCGCCCTCGCCTGTGTACGGACCGGTGGGCGCGGCTTGCGGCAACTGGACCAGGTAACGTCTCGCCGAGGACTGGGCCAGGCCGCGCCCTACCTCGACGACCATGTGATCGAGGCGGCCCTGGCCATCCGCGTGGCCGAGCGCAGCACGCCCGGTCGATACAAGCCGGTGCTCGCCGAAGCGGTGCGCGGCATCGTGCCCGACGACGTTCTGCGGAGGAACACCAAGGGCGAGTACAGCACGGACTTCCACGTGAGCCTGCGTCGCAATCGCTCTGCGCTGGTGGAGCTCTTCGACGGCTCATGGCTCGCCCGCGCCGGACTGATCGATGACGCCGCGGTCCGTGCGTCGCTGCTCGGCGTGCACCCCACCCCAGAATCACTGCGCTCCCTCAGCTCCAGTCTGGGCAGCGAGATCTGGCTACGCGCTCGCTCCACACCCCCCTTCCCCCGAGCACCGCGATCACCGAAGGAGCACCGTGAGCCTGACCCTGCGACCGGGAGTCTGCACGGCGGACACACCTGACGGCATGGTGCTGCTTGACGAAGTCACCGGCCGCTACTGGCAGCTCAACCGCACGGCAGCGCTCGTCCTCCGAAGCCTCCTCGACGGCGCCGAACCACCGGACATGGCCCGCGTGCTCCGCGAGGCCTACCCCCGGCTCACAGCAGAGCGCGCCGAGACCGACACGGCCTCGATCACGCGCGCGCTGACGGAGGCCCGGCTGGTGGTGCCCGCATGAGCCAGCCGATGGTGCCCGCCGCCCGCAGCCGCCTGCCCTTCCGACGGCGTCCGCCCGTCCTCATCGCCACGGGCGCCGCCCGGCTGATCGTCACACTCAAGCCGCACCGCATCCGCCGCGTCCTGTCCGTAGTCCGGCGCGGGGCCGCCCCCGCCACCACCTCTCAGACGCTCGCCGCACGCGAGGCCGTCGTCGCGCTCAGCGCGCGCTGCGCCGGGGAGGGCTGTCTGCAGCGTTCCGTGGCCACGGCGCTGCTGTGCCGGATGCACGGAGTCTGGCCGGACTGGTGCACAGGGGTGCGCACGGCGCCGTTCCGCGCGCACGCCTGGGTGGAGGTCGACGGCCTCCCGGTGGGTGAACCGCACCGGCCTGGGGAGTACCACCGCATGATGGTGGTGCCGGTCCTGCCGCACAAGAGGCTGCCGGAAGAGCAGCCCTGAGGCCCGGCAGGCCGACGGCCGCACAACAGAGGGGCGGTCAGTCACCGGTCCTGGGCGAGCCGGTAGAGCTCGGCGAAGAGTCCACCGCGTGCCATCAGGGTCTCGAAGTCGCCCTCTTCACGGATCCGGCCCCGGTCGAGGACGACGATCCGGTCCGCGATCCGGGCGTTCTCCAGGCCCTGGGTGACAAAGACGGCGGTCCTGCCCGCGGCGAGTTCCTTGAAACGGCGGATCACCAGGTATTCGGCGCGGGGGTCCATCGCGGAGGTAGGTTCGTCGAGCATGAGCATCGCGGCGTCACGGTAGAAGGCGCGCGCGACGGCGATCCGCTGCCACTGCCCACCGGACAAGTCGGTACCGCCCCAGTGCGAGCCCGCGACCAGGGTGTCCAGGCCATGCGGAACGTTCGCGATGACGCTGTCCGCGCCGGCCGCCCGTGCGGCGTCCAGCAGGAGGGTGTCGCTCTCGGAACGGGGCTGACCGAGATGGATGTTGGCGCGTAGGTCCATCGGCCAGCGGGTGTAGTCCTGGGGCACCAGGCCGACCTTTGCCCACACGCTGTGCGGGTCGGCCTCGGCCAAGTCGATGCCGTCCCAGCTCACCGTGCCGCTGGACGCGATACGGAGACCGGTGAGCAGGGCGGACAGAGTGGTTTTACCCGAGCCGTTCTCGCCCACCAGCGCGATCAGTTCGCCGCGCCGCAGCGTGAGGCTGACGTCGTCGACCGCCGGTCTAGCGGCACCGGGGTAGGTGTAGCTGACCTTGTGGGCGCGGACCTCGGAGGGCGCGTCGATCGGAATCGGTCGGGACCCGCGGACCGCGCGCAGCGCCGTGGCCCGGCACAGGAACGCCCGCCAGTCCTCCAGATACAGGCTGGTACGGAACAGCCGGGCGGCGGCCAGAACGAGGGATGTCAGCGCGCCGGTAGAGGTGCGCACGGCGACGACCGCCGTGGCCGCGAGCGCGAGGTTCATCCGCCCGGTGGCGGCGAGCCAGCCCAGAGCGGCCCAGGTCGCCGCGAGCATCAGACCACTGACGCAGGCGCCGAACAGGGTGACTCGCAGGACACGCGGGGCTGCGCGGCGGTGTGTGGCCTTGATCCGGTCGGTGACCTCCTGATACCAGTCGGCAAGGAACGCGGCCATGGTGGTGGCGCGCACCTCGGCTGCGGTGCGCTGGTGGGTGGCGTAGTGCCGCAGCAGGTAGCGCAGATGACTGTCCGCGATGTTCTGGTGGTCGGCGCGGTGCTGGATGCGGGCGGTGGAGACGGCCGCGGCACCCTTGGGAACGACGGCGAGCACGAGCAGTGGCAGCAGCACAGGGTGGAGCAGGGCCAGGACCGAGACGGCGGCGATGAGTTGGCCGAGCGCGGAGATCAGCGCCTGGGCATCGCTGATCAAGTTCTCCGTCGCCTCCGCCCCACGGCCGGCAGCCTGGAGCCGGTCGGCGAATCCCGGCCTGTCGTATGCCTCCAACTCCACCTGCGGGGCAGCCGCGAGGATCTGGAGGTCGGCCTCGGTGGCGACCTCCGGGGCGAGCCGCGCGGAGGAGTAGACGGCGAGCGCGTCGGCCCCGGCGCGCACCCCCGCAGCGACGGCGACGACGATCAGCGCAGGAGTCGCCGCCGCCACCCGATCGCCCACCTGACCGCCGTGGAACAACTGAGCCAGTGCACCCGGCAGCGCCGCGAGCGCGACGGCCGAGGCGGCGCAGACGGCCAGCTGGCAGCAGGCCAGCTGGAGCATCGCGGGACGGTCGGCGGCCCAACCGAGGCGGGCCGCGGCGGCGAGCGTGCGGGGCAGCCTGGCAGCCATCTGCCACCAGGAGGCATTCGCGATGTCCTCAAAGCGCACGTCGCCACGGAGGCCGACCTGCTGCGGGACGTCGGCGGACGAAGAACCGGACGAGGACGCGGTCACCCGTCTCATACTGCTGCGCCCCCCAAGCACGCGATCCCGAAGCCTCCGAATTCACCCATAAGATGGGGCGTCCCGCGAGCCTGCAGAGCACGATGACGAGCGCGCACGGCGACCCGCAGGTCCCGTTCACGTACCAGGTCCCCGACAGCGCAGATCAGGTGCAGGGCACGGCGGAGCATCGCGAATCGGTACGACAAGACGCCCGAAAGCTACCTCGCCTGCCCCCACCTCCGCGCCTCGATGATCGGGATCAGCGACCTCCTGAGAGCAACTGGTTGATCACCACATCACACAGGCCCTAGCTGGGCGCTGGTTCGTAGGAGCTGATGACGTAGACCGCTTCGTCGTCGATGGCATTCTTGTCCCAGTCCAGAGAGACGCGAACCGGGTGCCCGTCGGCTGCGTACTCCGCCTCGGCTGTGTCCGCCCCGTCACGCCGGGCCTGTTCCCACAGCTTCAACACCCCTCCGATCGTGGGCACTTCACCAGGTATCTGCTTTCCCGCCCGTCGGCTGTCCGCGTCGAGCCCGACCGCCTTCGTCACCTTGTGGTCCCGGACCGTCACCCGGAAGGCTCCTGCCAGGACGGAGGTGCTCATCGTGAGCTTGTAGTCGTACGAGTCAGGCTCGTTCCAGGTGGTCTTCGGCTCGTTCTTCTTGCTGGTATTCGAGTCCGTCCCGCTCGTGGAGCCGCAGGCTGTGATGGAGATCAGCAAACTCCCGAACAGCGCGACGGTACACACGAGACGGGCCTTGAGACGTACGGCAGTCATGGTGGCTCCCTCGGAATCGGTCACCACTGTGACGCCGGACGGCTCAACAACGTTCGGTGAGCCCGTGCGGGCCGTCGGCGGGGGGCGGCAGTCCTTCCGCTCCACGCCGACGGTGGTGAACATCAGCTCTGGGACGAGGTACCCCGGCGCTTGGTCAGCCACCAGGCTCCGCCGCCGACGACCAGCAGCGCAACGACGATCACACCGACCAGAACACCCGAGGACATGCCGTCGTCCTCCTCAGCCGCTGTGTCACTCGCAGCCACCGAGCCGTCCGGCGAAGGAGCGGGGGCGGAGGACGTGGAGGAACCCGAACCGGGAGTCGCACTGTGCGTCTCCGTCGGCTTCGGGCTGACCGGCTCTGCGCCAGGGGCCGCGGCCTTCAGGTTCAGCAGCGGAGCGGGCTGCTCGGGCTCCTTGCCGCCGGTGGGCAGTTCGATCCAGCGGGAGACCCCGCCGTCGCTGTAGGTCTCGAGGGTCTTGAAAGCGAGCTGCTTCACGTCCGGCAGTTGCCGGACCTTGATCTTGTGCTCGGCGTCGACGCCGGCCTTCAGGGCGGGGCCTTCGACGCTGTAGCCGTCATCGGTGGCCGTCAGCTTCCAGCCCTTCGGTGCCTCCTCGAGCGTGACGTCGCTGGGGGCGATGCCCTCGGGCAGCACGATGCGCAGCTTCGTGAAGCCCGCGGAGCCGGACTCGGCTTCGGAGACGAAGCTGAGGGTGACGTTCTCCGCCAGGGCCTGAGGGTGGTCGGCCTCGACCTCCGCGTGCGCGGAGGCCGGGACGGCCAGGGCGAGCGTGGCCGTCAGTGCGGCGGCACCGGCGAGAGTGATGCGGTGGCCGGCACGCGTCGACACGTGGGTGGAGATGGGCACAGGGGGACTCCTTGCAGGTACGGGTGAATCCGGCCCCGCAGGTGCTGGGACCGGTGAAGGACTGGAGAGTTCTCCTGTCGCGGTGGTCCCCTGCGCACCACCGCGTGCTCCAGTACTTCGTCCCGCGCCAGTTCCGCCAGGCCGAACCATGCGCGTGCCCGGCCGTCGGGCATCCCGAGCATCACCCGGTCCATGTCGGCGACCGGTCGTGGCAGCACGTGTGCCAGTGCGGTTGCCGCGGCCATGGCCAAGGTGCGGAGCGTGCCGAGCGCGGCCGTGGTCCGCGCATCCGCCCGGTGCAGCAGCCAGGCAACCGTCAGCGAGGTGAGGATGTGCACCGCGGCCATGGCCGCCCCGGCGTGATGCCAGGCATGCCCGTCCCGGGCAGCCGTCATGGGATGCCCGGCATGCGTGTGCTCCGGCATGCTCAGCGGACTCTCGTCGTCCGCGTAGGACAGCGCAAGGTGCAGCACGCCTTGTGCAGCCAGTGTGACGATGATCGTCGCGACCGGCGCGTAGCGGCGCCGAGCCAGCGGCCACACCGCGGCGAACTGGGCCACGGCCAACGTCCCCACCAGCCGCCACGGCACCGGACCTTCGGCGATCGCACCGTGCCCGAACGTGGCGAGCACGGTCCCGAGCACGGCGAACAGGCCGGCCCGCGCGCACGCTCCCGTGCGGCTGGCCCGGCCTGCTCCGACACGTCCCCCGTGTCCCGTCACGTGATCAGGTGGCACGGTCGCCCGTCATCCCCTACCGGCCGTGCGCCCACTCAGAGCCGTGCCACCAGTGCCTCGGCCAGCCGCTCGGGCGTCCGGGTGGAAAGGTACAGGTAGGGCGTGGGGTCGTCGGGATCGAGGACCTCGACGCGCACCGCGGTGGGGATAAAACGGCGCATCACCATGACGGCCCGCAGATCGGCCTTGTACGTCCGCCAGGCCCGAGCCTCCTCCCCGTGCAGGGTCTCCGGCTGCCCCAGCGCGGCCAGCGGGACGCGGGCGTCGGCCACCAACAGCGTGTCGGCGGTGACCCGTATCCGCGTCGATCCCCGCGCGCTGACGTACATCCCAGCCAGGCAGGTGCCGACGGCCAGGGCGACGAGCGCGGCGACCGGCCCATTGGGGAGGAAGACCAGGGCCAGGGAGATGCCGAAGAGTACAGCGATCACCCACCAGGACCTCGGAGTGGTCAGACGTTCGTCGTAGAGGAGCCGGCTGGTGGGGGTCACGCGCGTTCACCTTGTCGTATACGTCGGGGCAGGTGGGACCGTTCACGGGGACAGGCAGGATCACCTCGGTCGCCGTGCGGGCATGAAGGACGCACGCCGGGTCCATCGGGTCATGCATGGTGCCGCTGCTCCTCATCCGGGCAACCGGTCGTCGACGACCGCCTTGAACGCCTGGTAGGAGCACGGGGACTGGATCCGGGTTCCATCGACGAAGAAAGTCCGGTGTTCCCTGCACGCCCAGGCCGAGGCCGTCGCGCCGGTCCAACCGGACGCGTCGGGTCACCTCGAGGTCGGAGAGGTCGGGGTCGGACCTGGCGCCGCCGGCTCAAACGGCCACCCACGGCTCAGCGAGATGCCACTGAAGTATGCAGAAGCCACGTTCACGTTTTCGGGAATTTCTCGGGTGCCTGTCACACCTTGGTCGGCCGGTCCGTCAGTGCAGTGAAGTCGCCGACCAGGCTGATGCGAAGGAGTGCAGTCATGACGAACACCTCGATCTCCCGGATGCCGAACCCGGCCGAGTTCGTGCCCGAGCTGAACGACATCAGCGCAGCTCTGTTCCGAGCCACGGGCAACCGCTCGGTGCCGCGGACCACGATGAGTCTCGTCCACCTGCGTGCCGGACAGATCGTGGGCAACACCTACCTGACGGTCCTGAACACGGCTTTCCTGCGGAAGGCCGGAGAGTCCGAGGAGCGCATCACCGCCGTCTCCTCCTGGCAGGACGCCCCGTACTTCAGCGACGCCGAGCGTGCTGCCCTCGCCTTGGTGGAGGCCACCCTCCAGCCTGCCCCGCACGGCAAGGAGCGCGTTTCCGACGACCTCTATGCCGAGGTGGCGAAGCACTACGACCAAAAGGCGCTGGCCACCCTCACCATCGCGATCGGTCAGATCAGCTTCTTCATCGCCCTGGCCGTCATCGGCAAGCCGCAGCCGGTCAGCTCTCTCGCGGACGAGCAGTGGGACTGACCTGATCCGTCATCCGTGCACGGGGACGCCCAGCCGGCCGGCCACGGTGGTGAGAGCCGTTCCCAGCGGGAGCGCGACCCGGGTGAGGGCGTGCCGGTCGCCTCGGGTCGGGTCCCGGTTGATGATCAGCACCGGTTTGTCGGCCTGGGCGGCCTGGCGGACGAACCGGAGCCCGGACATGACCGTCAGTGAAGAGCCCAGGACAAGCAGCGAGGCGGCCTCACGGACCAGCTTGCGGCAGTGTTCGACCCGCCGCGGCGGAACGGCTTCGCCGAAGAACACCACGTCTGGTTTGAGGATGCCGCCGCAGATCGTGCAGGGCGCCACGCGGAAGTCCCCGACCTGTTCGTCGGTGAGGTCGGCGTCACCGTCCGGGTTGATTCCAGCGGCCACCGGCTCGAAGCCTGGATTGGCCTCTTCCAGCTGCCGGACGAGTTCGCGTCGGGGGCTGAGGGCACCGCAGGACAGGCAGACGACCCGGTCCAGGCTTCCGTGGAGTTCTGTGACGCCCTCGCTGCCGGCGGCCTGGTGCAGGCCGTCGACGTTCTGGGTGATCACACCCGAGAGCAGGCCGTGCCGTTCGAACGCGGCCACGGCCAGGTGCCCGGCGTTGGGGCAGGCGCGGCCGAAGGTACGCCAGCCGAGGTGGCTGCGCGCCCAGTACCGGCGTCGGGCCTGGGCGCTGGCCGTGAAGTCCTGGTAGGTCATCGGGGTGTGCCGACTCAGGCTCCCGCCTTCGCCCCGGTAGTCGGGGATGCCCGACTCCGTGGAGATGCCCGCCCCGCTGAGCACCAGCACACCGCCGGTGCTCAGCGCATCGGCGACCGGCTCCAGATCCGTGGTGCCCGGCGGCAGGTCCTCGCCAGGGGTCCAGCTCAAGGTGGGGCGCATACGCATGCCGCCAGGGTACGGAACAGGCGAAGGCACTCCGGCCGGTGCTGCGGATCGGAAGGGACGTGCCGGTCGGTATCCCTCGATCCGGGGATGGCGTGGCGCGGGGGAGGCGTCCCATGATCGAGATTGCTCATCTCCACCTGAGGAAAGGGGCAGTTATGAAGTCGATGCGTCGGGTCCGTGTCACGGCCGTTGCTCTGGCGGCGGCCGTGGGGGGTGTCTTCTTTGCAGGGACGGCGCCCGTGCACGCCAAGGAGACCTGGAGCCAGTTCCGCAACGCCGGCAACGGTCTGTGCATGACGACCGCGGACGATCCCGCGAATGCCTTCCAGGGCACCGCCACCTTCGCGGCGTGTGATGCCTCCGATCCCCGGCAGCAGTGGCGGCTCGAGCTGGCGCATACTCCCGCGTGGATGATCGTCTCTCGAAGCACCAACAAGTGCATCGCGGATGTCGCCGGTTGGGGGCTTGCCTGGCTGGGGAAGTGCGATGCGAACGATATCGACCAGGCCTGGCATTTCCGCTCCAACGATGCGGGGGATCTTTTCTGGCTCTCGCACGACGACGGCAAGCTTCTGAGCACGCCCTATCGGGAAGGCACGTCCTATGTGACGGTGCGTAAGGACTTGGCGCCTGAGGATCCGCGTTACAAGTGGCGGCTCCTGCCGTGAACCCGGCAGCCATAAGGACTTGGCGCCTGAGGAT
>NZ_JBEXYL010000143.1:0-14611 GCF_040630895.1 Streptomyces sp. NPDC005728 | reverse complement strand
GGCCGACTGACCCCCGTCGAATACGAAACCGTCATGACCACACCGGCTCTCCAGGCCGCGTGATCAAACCTGTCACCCAAACCTGCAGCAGACCCCATCACCCTGCGGATCGACGGGGCCGAGACCCAGGTCCGCCGCCCCAGAGCCCACCGGCCCGGACGGCGGGCTTTCGTCTCCGGCAAGAAGAAGCAGAACACCATCAAGACCACCACCATCAGCGACGGGCAGGGCCGTCTGCTTTGGTCGGCCGCGGACCGACCCGGCCGCATGCACGACCAGACCGCGATGCGCACCGAAGGCATGGCCGAGCAGTTCCGGCAAGGCCCCCAGGTCAGGGCCGAGGTCGACGAGGGCTACCGAGGACTGGCCAATGAATCCCCAGCCCAGGTCAGCGACCCGCCGAAGAAGCCGAAGAACAACGCGCCCCTCGGAGAGCAATACGCCTGGCGCGAGATGTGCCGTCGGCAGCCCAGCCCGGATCTGCGTCGAGCACGCCAACGCCGAACTGCGGCAGTGGCGTCCGCTACAGCGCTACACCGGCCACCGCGGGAACTACGCCGAGACCCACTGCGCGATCGCCTCACTGGTCTCGGACCGCTCAGCCCGCCGACCAACCCGCTGCCGGACGAGTACCGAACTGGTACCTGCCCGGCAGACCACCTACTGATCAACAGCCAGCCAGCCAGCCAGCCAACCCGGCCAGGCCGGCACGCCCAGACCCCAATCGCGGACCGAGCCGTGACAACGCGCCGGGGCGTGGGATCGGTGAGCCGGTCCGCGTTCTGAACCTCACTCGGCCGGGCACGGTCTGCTTCGACGAGCGCGGACGCCGGGGCGTACACGTACCAGCCGATCTCAGCGTGGGCGCGGTGGATCAGTTGGGAGGCGATGGCGTCAGCTTCGTCGGCAGTTCGAACCAGGTGGTCTTGCCGGTGGCCGTTCGGGTGCTGCCCCAGGCCTCGGCGAGGAGATCGAGCAGTTCGGTGCCCCGCCCGCTTTCCGCGTCGACGTCGACGACCTGACGTACAGGGCCGGCCGACTCGGTGTCCTCGACCTCGCACCGTAGGCGGGGGCCGCGCACCTGCAGGTTGAGGCGCAGCGGACCGCGGGTGTGGCGCAGGGCATTGGTGACCAGTTCGCTGACCAGGAGTTCGGCGGTGTCGACCAGGTCCTGCAGATCCCAGTCGCTCAGTTGCGCGGTCACCAGCCGCCGGGCCCGGCGGACCGACGTCAGTTCCCGGGGCAGGGGCCAGGAGGCGTCCCAGGCGCTGGCGCGGCCGCGGGGAGCGTCAAGCGGCCGCACCGGCTCGAAGACGCGTGACCACATGGCCCGCTGTCGGGCGAGCCACGATGTGGGCGCGGCCTCCGGCGTCTGATCCTTCCCCTGAACGCGGCGCTGGGCGGACTTCCGCTCCGCCTCTCCCTGCCGGCGGCGCAGAAGCCGGGCGGGGTACCCCCTGCGAGAGGTGGTGGTGAGGCCGATGGCCTGGAAGGCCATGGGGATCAGTCCCTTCTGAACTGTCGGCGGCCGCCGTGGCCGGACGGGGATGTCCGCCGGAGACCGCCCGGAGGTGTGCCGGGGACCTCGGATTCGCGTAGCAGTCGCTACGGTTAAAATATACATGTAGCACCCGCTTCGGTAAAGACTAGGGCAAATATTAATGAACCGGACATTCGGATCTGCTCCGCCCACGTAACCGCTACAGGGAGCCCCCATGCCCCGCCCGCCCGACCCGGCCAAGCGACGTGACCTGCTCAACCAGGTCCGTGAGTACGTGACCCGCAACGGCCTGGCCGACCTGTCCCTCCGCCCGCTCGCCCGTGCCCTGGGGACCAGCGACCGCATGCTCCTGTACTACTTCGGCACCAAGGAGCGCATGATCGCCGAAGCGCTGGCCCTGTACGAAAGGCGACCGCTCCTGCGCGCACGTACGCTGCTCGACACCTTCGGAGCCCCCACGGACCCGGCCGGGCTCCGCCGCTTCATGGAGAACGTCTGGCGGCAGTTCAGCGCCCCCGACCTGCGCGCCATGCTCCCGCTCTACCTGGAGATCATGACCGCAAGCCTGCTCCACCCTGACCGGTACGGACCCGTCATGCACGACATCGTCACCGAGTGGACCGGCCTGCTGGACTCAGTATTCCGTGACCTGGGCATGGCCGAAGCCCGCGCCCGAACAGAAGCCGCTCTCCTGGTGGACGCCTCCTTCGGCCTTCTCATCGCCTCCCTGGCCGACGGCGACTGGGACCGCGCCGACGCAGCCTTCCACGTCCTCCTCGACCGCCTCGAACCCCGTTGGCACGTTACGTAGCGATGGCACGTCATCCGCCGGCCGACGCACGCCACCAGCACACAGCTGGCCGGCGGCGGCCCCGCCGTCCTGGCTCTGCGCCGTGCCCATGCCGAGAGGACAGCAGGCCGGCTCGGCATGGGCACCACCAGGTACGGGCGTATTGCACGATCGCCCGGCTGCACGGCTTCCGCCGGCTCCGGATCCGCTGGGAGCGACGCGACGACATCCACGAAGCGTTCCTCGGCCTCGCCACGTGTCTGATCACCTACCGGCACGTTCGACGCCTTGAAGAAGCCCTGAGTTATACCACCAACTCGACCTGAGCGTCCTGGACTTGGGCGGCCGATGGACTGCCGCCAATAGTGGCGGGCGCGTAGGCTCCCTGTGTGATCGATGGCGACAGCGAGCGGGTCATTGACGGGCGCTTCGAGCTGGTGGAGCGGCTGGGTAGCGGCGGGATGGGCACGGTCTGGCGGGCGCGCGACCTGATGCTGCATCGGGAGGTCGCGGTCAAGCAGGTCCGTCCGCTCGCTTCGGAGCCGGCCCCCGAGGGCTCCGCCTCTTTGCGGGTCCTGCGTGAACGTGTTCTACGCGAGGCCCGGGCCTTGGCTCGGCTCAGCCACCCTCACGTGGTGACGATCTACCACGTCATTGACGAGGGCGAGGATTCCTTCCCCTGGCTGGTGATGGAGCTGATACCTGGCCGCAGCCTGGCGGAGCTGCTGGACGAGGGGACGCTGCTGGCGCCGGAGGAGGCCGCCCGGATCGGCCGTCAAGTACTGGCCGCGCTGCGCACCGCGCACACTGCCGGCATCCGCCACCGTGACGTGAAGCCCGCCAACGTGATGCTGCGCCCGGACAGAGAGGCGGTACTCACCGACTTCGGTATCGCCGCCCTGCAGCGAACCGGCTCGGTGGATCCCGCCGCCAGATCCACGCTGACCGCGACCGGAGAACTCATCGGCACTCCCGAGTACCTCGCCCCCGAACGCATCCGGGGCGCGGACGATGACCCCGCCTCCGATCTTTGGTCGCTGGGCATGATGCTGTACGTCTGCGTCGAGGGCCACAACCCACTGCGCAGGCCAACCCCGCTGGCCACGGTGGCGGCCGTCCTCGACGGCGAGGTGCCGCCGCCCGTCCGGGCCGGGGTCCTGGCGCCCATGCTGACGGAGCTCCTCGTTTCCGACCCGGCGGCGCGGCCCTCGGCCGAGCGGCTCGACGCGATACTGGCCGCTGCCGCGGAGGGAAGTGCGGGGCCCACAGCCAGGCTCCCCGAGGCAGAGCAGCCTACCCAGACCGCCCGGACCCCAGCTGCGGTGCCGGGTCCTCTGCCACCGTCCGCCGCCCCGTCTCGCCGCAAACGTTCCTGGCTGATCGCCGGGGCCATGATCGTGGCCACCGCGCTGGGCGCGATCACGGCGTACAACCTGGGCAATTCTTCCAGCGATGGCAAGGAGACGGCGGGCGGGCACGGTAGCCAAAGCCAGCAGGCGAACAAGCTCCACCTCGTGACACCCGGAACCCTCACGGTCGCTGTGGCAGGTGTCCGTACCGGTAGCGCGCACAATCTCGCTGCCGCCGCCGACGACAGTGGCTGGCTCGACACCAGCACTGTCGAGGACAGAGACGTCATCGCAAAACCCGGCGACTGGGTCGGTGCCGACCCTGACCTGGCCGCGGCGCTCGGTGACCGACTCGGTCTGCGGGTGAAGCTCGTCGGCATCGAAGCATCTGGCCGGGACTTTCAGGAGCTTGGGTCGACCTATGACGTGATCATGCCGAGCTCGAAGTACACCTCCTTCGACGCAGAAGAACGGCAAGGCGCCGACTTCATCCACTATTTCGACTACGGCTACACGGTCTACGCCCCGTGGAAGACGGCCCGGAAGATCCATTCGTGGGCCGACCTCTGCGGCCTGCATGTCGACGGCGACGAGGAAGTGGTCCGGGAGGCGTCCTACAAGGCGTGCGGCCCGAAACCCATCAAACAGACTTCCGAGGACATCTTCGCGATCCCGCGACTGCTCCGCGACGGCTCCATAGACGCGGTGGTCACCGATCTTCCGTACGCCGTCCACGAGGCCAAGGGCTCCGGCGGCGACTTCGGCCTCCCAGACGGCGACCTGGTCAACCAGGCTCCCGTCGGCATGGCCGTGGACAGAACCAACACCGCACTACGCGACGCCCTCCAGCGGGCCCTCAACACGCTCATCAGCAACGGCGAATACCGCAAGATCCTCACCGACCGGGGCCTTGAAGACGGCGCTGTCACCACCGCCGGGATCATCCATGGCTGACCTCGTCACCCTCACCCGCGGCGCCCGATCAGGGTAAACAAAGTGACAGTCACATGATCAGTGACTTCTGTCAGCACCGAGATCTCGTCACGCCCTCACCGAGTGACTTGAGCCAGGCGATCCACAAGCGACCCGTACGCGCGTCACAGCGGCCTCTGCCCATCGCCGAGACGCAGGCGACGGCGGTGGCCCGCTTGAGCCCCTCCGTGCGGCGCAGCACCGCCCGGGCCCGACGAGCGGGTCGCCTGTAGCGCCGATGTACTCGGGAGTGTCTTGTCGATCATTGGCCGAGCCGGAGGAGGGTGCAGACGAGGGTGATGGCGGCGAGGTTGCGATGTCCGGCGGACCAGGGCCCGGTCAGGTGGCGGGCAGTGGTCAGTTCTCGTGCGGGTGCAGGCGTGCCGTGAGGAAGGCGAGGATCTCGTCGCGGGCCCGGACCGTGGGCTGGCCGGCCTCGTCGACGAGATGGGCGGTGACGACGCTGTGTGGGGTGCCGACCAGGTCGGCGAAGAAGGGCGGCGGGGCCGGGTTGGCGGCGGTGTCCGGAAGGACGCGCCCGTCGAAGGCGTCGCCGAGCAGCGCGCGGTAGGTGGCGAAGCGTTGCCCCGTGCACCAGCGGTCGCCCTCGAAGCGGTAGGCGAGGACGGTGAGTCCGTCGCGGTCGAGCCGTTCGCGCACCGCCCGTGCGTCCCCCGCGTCGAGTTCGAGACCGCCGGGGTCGTCGAGCGGCAGTGATGGGTGGTTGACCACCGGGGCGATCACCGCCGGCTCCAGGGCCATGGTGAGGGCGAAGTTGCCGGTGAAGCACAGGCCGATCGCTCCCACTCCCGGCCCACCGCACGCGGTGTGGGCCTGGCGCGCCAGGCCGCGCAGCCAGACCGTCACCGGGCTGGTGCCGCCTCCGGCGAAGGCGCGGAACTCCGCGCTGACACAGGCGCGGCGGACGACCTCCCGGCCGCCCTCGACCGTGGGGAAGGCGCCGTCCGTCCCGAACAGGGAGGGCACATGGACGGTGAAGCCCGCGTCCCGCACCCAGCGCGCGAGCCGCAGTACGTCGGGACTGATGCCCGGCATCTCGGGCAGCACCACGACCGCGGGCCCGGCCCCGGCCACGTACACCGTCTTGTTCACCCCTTCCACGGCCACGCTCCGGCGGGTGAAGTCGGTGATCGGATCGTCGTCGCTCATGGGGCCAGCCTGGTCCCGGGGCCGGCCGCCGGGTGAGGGGCGGGATCGCCAAGGCCAGGGGTAATCTCGCCACACGCGAGGGGGCGAGCGATACGCGGTCGGCGAGCTGGGGCCGGGGACAGCAGGGGGGTGGGGGAGCGATGGCGGGGGCGGCGCGGCAGGCGGAGGACGGTGCGGGTCCGGGCGCCGGACCGGGCGCGCTGCGGGTCGGAGTCCTGGCGTACCCGGACTGCTTCGCGTCCGAAGTGTTCGGCGTCCCCGACCTGTTGACGATGGCCGGGCATGTCGCCGGACCGGACGCGCCCCGCTATCGGGTGTCGGTCGTCTCGCCCCGCCGCCGGGTCACCGCCTCGGGCGGCGCGGGCCTGGAGGTGCGTCCCTTGCGCGAGGTCGACGTCCTCGTGGTCCCTGGCTTCGAACTGCGCCCGGACACCGACCTCGACGCGCGGCTCGCCCGGCTCGCCCCCGAGATCGCGGCGATCCGCGCGCAGGCCGACGCCGGTACCGCCGTCGTCTCCCTCTGCGTCGGGGCGTTCCTGCTCGCCGAGGCCGGGCTCCTCGAGCGGCGCCGGGCCACCACCTCCTGGCTGCACGCCGGCGAACTGGCCAGGCGCTGCCCGGCCGCCGACGTGCGGCCCGAGTATCTGGTTGTCACCGACAGGGGGGTGACGACCACGGCCGCCTTCAGCGCCATGTACGACTTCGCGCTTGACCTGATCCGCCGACACAACGGCGACCGGGTGGCCCGCACCACCGCACGGTTGGCGCTCGTCGACGACGCACGGACCTCTCAGACCCCGTACGTCGACCCGCGTCTCCTCCCGCAGCCCGGCCGGGAGTTCTCCCAGCGGGTCATGCGGCGGCTCGATCAGAACCTCGCCGAGCGGTACGACCTTGCCGCGCTCGCGGAAGCCTTCCGGGTCAGCACCCGCACGCTGCTGCGCCGCTTCGCCGAGGAGACCGGACGCAGCCCGCTGGCCCATCTGCAGGCCTCCCGGGTCCGCCGCGCCCGCCATCTTCTGGAGACCACCGACCGCACCGTCGCCGCCGTCGCCACGGCCGTCGGCTACCAGGACCCCGGCACCTTCGCAGCCCTCTTCGCCCGCCACACCGGCCACCGCCCGAGCGCCTACCGGGCCGCCTTCCGACACAGGGCCCGTGCGTCCGCCCCGGACGACGGCGTCTAGATGTATCGACCCGGGACGTTGTTGACTGACGCCCGTCCCGGCGGTAGCGGGGTGCTCGGCGTACGACTGCGCGAGCATTCTGAGCGCGTACGCGAGACCTGCGTGGCGTGCATCCGCCGGACCCACTGCTTCGACGTCGTTGACCCTCGTCCTTCTCCACTCCGGGGTGGCAGAGCGGAGAAGGACGAGGGGGAGGGCTATTCGTTCCAGCAGTCCTCAGGGCTCCAGGACGAGCAGCTGTGCCTCCTCGGGGGACCAGCCGACCGTCACCTCTGTGTCGAGGTCGCGGGTTGCGCGCGAGCCTGTGCCGAGTTCGCGCATGACCACGTCCTGGCCGCCCACGTGCAGTCGGTGGCGGATCGTGGCTCCGAGGCTGGTGGACGACAGTACCCGGCCAGTGCCGCGGTTCTCACTGCGGTCGGCGTCGACGAACCGCAGGTGCTCGGGGCGCACGGAGACCGCGTAGGTGTCGCCCTGGGCCCCGCGGTCCCTTACCCGGCCCACTCCCCAGGCGCCGAGGTCGACGACGGCCTCGCCGTCCTTGCGCGCGAGCACCGTGCAGGGCAGCAGGTTGGTGTCGCCGAGGAAGTTGGCCACCCAGTCGGTACGCGGATGCGCGTAGACGTCCTCGGGGGCACCCTCCTGCACGATCCTGCCGTCGCGCATGACCACGATCCTGTCGGACATGGACATGGCCTCGTCCTGGTCATGGGTGACGAACAGAACGGAGATGCCGAGCGACTGTTGCAGTGTCTTGACCTCGTCCTGCATCTGCTCGCGAAGACGCTTGTCCAGGGCGGCCATCGGTTCGTCCAGGAGCAGGGCCGCAGGGTTGAACACCAGGGCACGGGCGAGCGCGACGCGCTGCTGCTGGCCGCCGGACATCTGGCGCGGACGTCGGTCGCCGAGCCCGGCCAGACCGACGCGGGCGAGCGCCTCCTCCGCGCGCCTTCGCCGCTCGCCGCGCTGGACCCCTCGCATGCGCAGCGGGAACTCGACGTTCTCGCCGGCGCTCATGTGTGGGAACAGGGCGTAACTCTGGAAGACGACACCGAGGTTGCGGTCCTTGGGGGGCAGCCGGTCCACCGGTTTGCCGTCGATCAGCACGGTGCCGGAGGTGAGTTCCTCGAAGCCGGCGACCATCATCATCGTTGTGGTCTTGCCCGAGCCGCTCGGCCCGAGCAGCGTGACGAACTCGCCGGGGTCCACCGACAGATCAAGGTCGTCGACGGCGGCTACGTTCCCGTACATCTTGCGGACGCCCCGCAGGTCGATGGCGCCGCGCCGCCCCTCGTCGAGAACCGGGGCGGATGCCCGGACTGTGGTCGTGGTCGTCATGGTTCACCCTGTCTGTTCGGGGGCGGTCAAGGGGAGCAGCCGCGCCACGGAGCGGCGGCGGATGGTGAAGCAGACCTGTACGAGCAGACCGAGCGTGGCGACGGTGACGAGCATCGCCGAGGACACGGCGATCTTCGGGGTCAGGTTGTACTGGATGTCGGTGAACATCTTCACCGGCAGCGTCGTCGCGTTCGGGGACTGCAGGAACAGCGCTATGACCGTCTCGTCGATGGACACCGAGAAGGCGAACAGGGCGCCCGCGATGAGCCCCGGCCGGATGACCGGGAGATAGACGAACCGCATGACGGAGAACGCTCCCGCGCCCAGGCTGCTCGCCGAGCGGACCAGTGCCGGGTTCAGCCCGGCGAGGCTGGCCCGCACGGTGAGGAAGGCGTACGGAACGGCGATCACGGCATGGGCGAGTCCGATGGGCAGGACCGTCCCCACCATGCCGACGGAGATGAAGAACTGGTAGAACGCGAGCGCCAGCACCACCGCGGGCACGATCATCGGTGCCAGCAGCACACCGGTGACCGCCGCCTTCCCGGGAAACGTTCGCCCGTGCAGGGCCACCGCGGCCGTTCCGCCGAGCAGCATCGCGATCACCACCGCGATGGCGGCCGCTTGGAGGCTCGCGGACAGGGCCGACATCCACGCCTGGTCTCTGAAGAATCCGGTGACCGCCTCGATGGACAGCTGCTTGGGCGGGAAGGTGATGTAGCGGCTGCCCGTGAACGCCATCGGCAGCACGATCAGCGTCGGCACCACCAGGAAGACGAAGACCGGCACGGACGCGATCAGCGAGGACACATGTCGAGGTCTAGCCGGCCTCATATTCGCCTCCTGCACGAAGGATCCGCTGGTATATCGCGACGAGCACGCTGACGATGGCGGTCAGCAGCAGCGCGAGCGCCGACGCACCGGCGAAGTCGGTCAACTGCCGTGCGTAGAAGTCGATCTGATTGGCTATCATCATGTCGCCGGGCCCGCCGAGCACGACCGGTGTGATGAAGAATCCTGTGCTGATGATGAACACCAGCAGACCGGCGGCGGAGACCCCAGGCACCGTCAGGGGCAGGATGATCCGGCGGAAGATCGACGCCTCGCCCGCCCCCAGCGACCGGGCCGCCAGTTCGAGCCGGTCGTCGATCGCGGCCAGGGCCGCGAAGATCGGGAAGACGGCATAGGGGAGCAGGTAGTGCACCATGCCGAGCACGACGGCGAAGCGGTTGTGGAGCAGGGCCAGCGGGGCATCGGTGACACCGAGCCCCTGCAGTGCGGTGTTCACCAGGCCGTTGTCCTGGAGCAGGACCGCCCAGGCGAAGTTCTTCACCAGGACGCCCGTCCAGAAGGGCAGCAGCACCAGAGCGAAGAGGACGACGCGGGCCAGCGGGCCGCGTCGCCAGATCACCACGGCCAGCAGATAGCCGAGCACGACCGTGGCGAGCGTCGACAGTGCGCTGATCTCGAAGGTGTTGAGCAACGACCGCGACACCAGCGGGTCCTTCAGCACACGCTGGTAGGCATGGCCGTGGGTGCTCGCCGCGACGAGCTTACCGAGAGGCGTCAGGAACAGTACGGCGTCGAAGGCGAGTGCGGGTGCCAGCAGCAGCAGCCACGTGCCGCGCGGGCGCCGACGCCGCGGCGACGCATCGCCACCGGCGGAAGCCGATGCGGACGCCGCGGCACGCGTGACGGTGGACGTCATCAGCTGCCCGCCTGCCACAGCTTGAAGCGCTGTTCGGTCGCCTTGAGGTTCTTGGCCCACCACGCGTCGTCGCGGACCAGGATGGAGTCCGCCAGCTTGGGACTGGTGGGCAGGGAGTCGGCCACCGAGGACGGCAGCTTGGCCAGAGCCGGGGTGTTGGCCAGGGTGAGGTTCGTGGTCTGGATGAAGTCGGCGCCGGCCGCGGCGTCGTTGCTCATGAAGTCCAGGAGCCGGAAGGCCGCCTCCTTGTTCCTGGCGCCCTTGGGGACCACGAAGTAGTCGCCTGCGACGATGCTGTTCCTGGCGGTGAAGTTCAGCCGCGCACCATCCTTGCGGGCGGCATTGATGCGGTTGTTGAAGCTGGTCGAGAGCGCCACCTCACCCGAAGTCAACTGCTGGATCGGCTCCTGGTTGGCCGTGTGATAGATCAGCCTGTCGCGCCCGGGGTGCTGGGCCAGGTACTTCAGGGCGGCATCGACGTCGAGCGGATAGATCTTGTCGAACGGCACACCCGCAGCGAGCCGTGCCGCCTCCAGGATGGAGCTGTCTGACAACTGCGAGTAGACGGAACGCTTGCCCTTGTAGCGCCCCTGGTCCAGGAACTGCTCCCAGTTCCGGGGCGCCTGCGCATCGGGAACGTGCTTCTGGTCCCAGGCCATCACGAAAAGGAAACTCAAGTACTTGATGCCGTAGTCGGCCTTCGCATAGGACGGCAGCCCCTTGTCGCTGATGACGTCGTAGTCCAGCTTCTCCAACAGTCCCTCGTCGACAGCCTGGAGGTATTCCGGCGCTGTCAACTCCACCAGATCCCACTGGACATCGCCGGACAGCACCTGGGCCTTGAGCCCGGCGAGGCTGGTGTTGGCCAGCAGCGACGGGCGCACACCCGACTTCTTCTCGAACGGCTTGAGCAGGGTCTTCGTCAACTGGTCGTTGTACGAGCCGCCGTACGAGGTGACGGTCACCGTGGTGTTCGGCTTGGCCGACGGGGCCGACTTGGTGCTGCACGCGGTGAGCAGACTCCCCGCGAGAGGTGCCGCCAGCGCGGTGGCTCCGGCCGCCCGCAGGATCGACCGGCGGCTCATGCTTCTGTGTGACTGCTCATTCATGGTGGCCATGCCTTTCTTGGAACACGACGGACCCGCGTCGGAGCACACCCATGACAGGTATGTGGCGCGATCGAATGCGGGGCGTGGCAGAGATCAGCCCCAGAGGGGAAAGAAGGGGGATCTGCGGACTGCGATCTGCGTCATGAGCGGACAGGCCGGAGTGCGACCTGCGGAGCCAATAGCCGTCGCCAACGGTCATGACATTCCGGAACTCGTTCGCACCCGCCATCACGATCACGTGATCCAGGAGAGAGAACGATCCAGTACAAGCGGTCTGCGCCAGCCCGGCGACCGCGTGGCGCAACAGTAAGGACATGTCCGCCGCCCGTCAATGAGTGTCTTCCTCGACGCACCCGGTGCCCCGCAGACGGGCCTCCCCCTGACACGCCCCGGGGAGTGTGCAGACCATCCACTACGGCATCGGGACTATGGATGAATCCACCACTTCTTGGCTGGGCGGGTGGCAGATAGCGTCACTGTCCTGGGACGGACGACCGGGCCTGGCCAGGTCATCCCGTTCCTCAGCTGCTCTCCCTCCGGCACGGCCCGCCGACGCGGAAGTCGCCAGTTCCGCGCCGTTCGGGCCGACCCCGCACCCCGGCACGACCGGAACGCAGTCTCACGGCCGCCCTCCCACCCCTGGGGCGCAGCGTCATCGCCACCGTCCAGCCAGCCTGACAACAAGCTTCCTGACAGCAGGTTTCCCGTATCCCTGTCTCTGCCCGTGTCCCCACGATTCCCGATCCACGAGGAGCACAGAACGTCGTGAGTGAAATCCGTACGCTGCGCAATTACATCGACGGTGAATTCGTCGATGCGAAGGACGGTCGCACACTGCCGGTCGTCGACCCCACCACCGGTGAGGTGTACGCGAGCTCACCGCTCTCGGGGGCGGCAGACGTGGACGCGGCGATGGCAGCCGCGGCGGAGGCCTTTCCCGTGTGGCGCGACTCCACGCCCAGCACCCGGCAGACGCTGCTCCTGAAGATCGCGGACGCTGTCGAGGCACATGCTGAGGAGCTGGTCGAGGCGGAGTGCCGCGACACCGGCAAGCCCCGAGCCGTGACCAGGACCGAAGAAGTCGTTCCCATGGTCGACCAGTTGCGCTTCTTCGCGGGCGCGGCGCGCCTGCTGGAGGGCAAGGCAGCGGGAGAGTACGTGGAGGGCCTGACCTCCATCATCCGGCGGGAGCCGATCGGTGTGTGCGCGCAGGTCGCGCCCTGGAACTACCCGATGATGACGGCGGTGTGGAAGTTCGCACCGGCGATCGCCGCGGGAAACACGGTCGTCCTCAAGCCCTCGGACACCACCCCCGCCTCCACGGTGCTGCTCGCCGGGATCGTCGGTGGTGTACTGAAGAAGCTGGACCTTCCCGCCGGTGTGCTCAATGTCGTGTGCGGCGACCGCAGCACCGGACAGCTCATGGTCGAGCACCCGGTTCCGGCCATGGCCGCCATCACCGGTTCCGTACGCGCCGGCATCCAGGTCGCCCAGAGCGCCGCCAAGGACGTCAAACGCGTCCACTTGGAACTCGGCGGTAAGGCACCCGTGGTCGTCTTCGACGACGCGGACATCACGCAGGCCGTCGAGGACATCACTACCGCGGGCTTCTTCAACGCCGGACAGGACTGCACGGCCGCCACCCGGGTGCTGGTGCACGAGTCCATCCACGATGAGTTCGTCGCCGTGCTGGCCAAGGCAGCCGCCGATGTCAAAACCGGTGGCATCGACGAGGAGGGCGTGCTCTTCGGCCCGCTCAACAACAGCCATCAGCTCGCCCAAGTGAGCGGTTTCGTCGACCGGCTCCCCCCGCATGCCAAGGTCGAGGCAGGCGGTCACCGCGTCGGTGACCAGGGCTACTTCTACGCTCCTACCGTCGTCTCCGGCCTCAAGCAGGACGACGAGATCATCCAGAACGAGGTCTTCGGCCCGGTCATCACCGTCCAGTCCTTTACCGACGAGGACCAGGCCGTGGAGTGGGCCAACGGCGTCGACTACGCCCTCGCCTCCTCGGTCTGGACAAAGAACCACGCCCGCGCGATGCGCATGTCGAAGCGCCTCGACTTCGGCTGCGTCTGGATCAACACCCATATGATCCTTGTCGCTGAGATGCCGCACGGTGGCTACAAGAAGTCCGGCTACGGCAAGGACCTCTCGGCCTACGGCTTCGAGGACTACACCCGCATCAAGCACGTCATGACATCGCTGTGAACGGGCCGAAAGGGGTTGACGGATCCTGCCTGCTGCCATATCCAGCCCAGCACCCGTAGCTGCCCCAACTGCCCCTGAACCTCTTGCTCCTGAATAGCCACCAAACGCCATCGCCGGGACAGGACGCTCTCTTGATAGGTCGTTTTCTCCCGTTGTTTTATCCCGTGATGCAGATTTGATCCGTTGATGTCGGGTTGCGCCGGGAGATGGTGTTCTCGCCGGTGAGGCGGCGGGCCATGAAGTCGGTCATGGCCAGGTGGACCATGGCTTCGGATCGGGCGGGGAGGGTTTCGTGGTCGCGTGCCAGGCGGCGGTGGGGGGCATGAGCCGGCCGTAGGTTCGCTCGACCGTCCAGCGTCTCGGGATCGGAGTTAACCTCTTGGTCCCGGGCGGGCGTTGGACGATTTCGAGGTCGAGGCCAAGGATGGCGGCGTGTTCGACGAAGTGTTTGCGGTAGCTGCCATCGCCCCAGACTTTGCGGATCGTGGGATGGGTGGCGGCCACCTGGTCGAGGGGGGTCTGGCCTGCGGCGGAGTCCTGGACACTGGCTTCGGTGACCAGCACTGCCAGCAAGAGGCCGAGGGTGTCGGTGATGATGCTCCGTTTGCGGCCGACGATCTTCTTGCCGGCATCGGTGCCCTGGCTGGCGTCGGGAACGCTGGTCGACATTTTGACGCTTTGCGCATCGATCACACAGGCCGATGGCTGTGCGCTTCGGCCTTCTTTGTGCCGCACCCGTTCCCGCAGCAGGCCGTTGAGCTGGGCGAAGATGCCTTCCTTCTGCTACTTGGCGACCCACTCCGGCAACCGTCCCGCCCTGCACCAGGCGATGCGCGACGCATTCGCCGTCCTGGAGGAAGAAGCGGCGGCCGGGCACGCTGTCGGGTACGGGATCGCCACCTGGGCGGGCTTGGAAGAGGAAGCGTTCACGGTGGGGGAGCTGCTCGCCTTGGCTGCCGACGCCGCCAGCGGGAAGGAGCGCCACCTGGTTGCGGTTCAGCTGCCGGTCAGCCTTGTGATGACGACGCCGATCACGCAGGCCATCTGCGGCCGGGGCCCGCTCCGCGCCCGGCCGCCGCCGAGGCGGGGCTGCGATCCCACTGCTCATCCGTCATGTCTGGCGGATGCCGGCGCACCTGGTTCTTTCGGCGCGTTCCCGAAGGCAAGGTCGTCAAGAATCGGGTGCATCTTGACGTGCGGGTCGGCACCGGGCTCGTGGGTGACGGCTCGGTGGCTGCGAGTGACACAGCGGCTGAGGAGGACGACGGCATGTCCT
>NZ_JBEXYL010000142.1:0-15208 GCF_040630895.1 Streptomyces sp. NPDC005728 | reverse complement strand
TAAAAAAACAAAAGTTGGGGGGGTGGGGGGGGGCGGGGGGGGGGGGGGGGGGGGGGGGGGGGGGCGGGCCCCCCCCCCCCCCACGGGGGCGCACCGACGTCGGCGATGGGACGACGACAGACGTGGTGCGCGGGTGCCTGTCCCTCGGACACGCACCGGACCGCCTTCGCGCCACTGCGGAGTGGGGACTCCACCGGTCGGGTGGGGCCGCTGACGCCCGCGGCCCCAATGGCGGCCGACAGCGAATCTAACGTCGCTCGCGGCACCAACCCGCTGGATAAGTGGGGAATTTGCGGTACCCATACGGCGACTCGGAAGTCGCCGTCAAGGCGCCGTCAAACAAGGCTGAGTAGCCGTCAGGAACGCGTCAACGTTGGCCATCGGTGGCCGGATCCGGTCGCAGACTGATCGCCAACGGGGGACGGGCGACCGTCCGTGGCGTGATGTTGGAGGGACCGTGACTCTCACGGCCGAGACAGCGCGGGGTGCAGGGCCCGAGGGGGGCGCACCACCACGGCAGGAGGGGGCCGACCCGTCGGGGAGCAGCCCCGGACCGCGGACACCAGGGGGTCCGCCGACAGGCGATCCGGGTCCGGGGCCGCGTCCTCATCGGCAGGTCGTGGCCGCGCGGGCCGCTCTGCGCCGCCGTTTTCGGGCCACCGTGCCCGCGCGGCTGCGTCTTCTGCGCGCGGCCACGCTCCTGCTCGCCACCGCCGTGGCCGTGCTGCTGGCCGTCGCCGGGCTGACCGCCAACGGCACCTGGGACAGCGTGGCCGGACGCGCCGCGCCGCGCACCACCAGCGCGGCCGACCTCAATCTCGCCCTGAACGACATGGACGCCCAGGCCGCCAACATCCTGCTGTCCAGCGGCGACGCAGGCAAAGGGCGGCTGCGGACGCCGTACGACAAGGCGGTCGGCTTCTACGGCGACGCCCGGCGCGAGATCGGGCACGACCTGCGCACCCTCGCCGTCGCGGCCCAGGGGGACCGGTCCGACGAGAAGACCGTGGAGAACCTGACCGACGACTTCGCCGAGTACCAGGAGCTGATCGGACGCGCCCTGGAGAACGACGGGCGCACCGGCGGCAAGGCCGCCGCCCACGTCGACTACCGCAAGGCGACGGACCTGCTCCAGAGCAGGCTGCTCCCCGAGTCCCGCACTTTGGTCGACTCGAACGACCGCGCCTTCGACGCGGAGTACGGCGCCGCCCGCTCCGCCCTCGCCGGGCAGCTCGCCGCCCTCGTCGCGCTCGGCTGCCTCCTGCTCGCCGTGCTCGGCCTCCTCCAGTGGTACCTGGCCCGGCGCTTCCGCCGGATCCTGAACCCCGGCGTCCTCGCCGGCACCGTGTGCGCCCTGGTCGCGGTGGTCCTCGGCGCGCAGTTGCTCACCTCGTCGTCCGGGAACCTGCGCGTCGCCCGCCACGACGCCTTCGACTCCGTCGTCGCGCTCTCCCGGGCCCGGGCCGTCGCCTACGACGCCAACGCCGACGAGAGCCGCTACCTGCTCGACCCCCAGCGCAGGGACCGGTATGCGAGCGCGTTCCTCGCCAAGTCCCAGAAGCTGTACGGCATCCAGGACGCGACCCTCGACACCTACGACCGCGAACTGGCCGCCACCTGGCAGATGTACGAGTCCGACCACCACGACCTGCGCTTCACCGGCGAGTTCCGGCGCGAGCTGGACAACATCACCTTCCCCGGGGAGCGCACCGCGGCGGAGCGGACCGTGCGGGCGTACGCCGTCTACGAGCGCGACGACCGCAAGATCCGGTCGCTGGTGGCGACCGGGCAGGAACGGGAGGCCACCGAGTTCTGCATGGGCTGGGAACCCAACACCTCCAACGCCCACTTCGGCGCGTGGATGAAGGCACTGGACCAGGTGACGGACGTCAACCGGGCCCACTTCGACGCGTCGGTGCGGGCGGGACGGTCGGCGGTGGACACGCTGCTGCCGTGGGCGGCGGCCCTGCTGCTCGTGTCGATGGCGCTCACCGCGCTCGGGCTGCGGCCACGGCTGGCGGAGTACCGCTGACCCGGCCCTCTACGCGTCCGCCAGCCGGGCCTCCTCCAGGTCCAGGGAGCGCTGGAGGCGGCGGCGGGTGGTGTCGCTGATGCGATGGCCGTCGTAGAGGCGCTGGAGTTCCTCCGTCTCCACCGCGATGAGGTCACGCCGCAGCTGGCGGTAGACCAGGTCGGCGGACTCGGTCGCCGCGGCGCTGCCGTTGCTCTCGGCGAGCCGGTCGCGGGCGTCTTCCAGCCGGGCGTTCAGGCCGCGGCGCAGCCGGTCGACGACCACGTCGGGTACGGCCTCCAGCTCCGCGAGTTCCTCCAGTCGGGCGAGTCCGGCGCGGGCGAGGCGGGAGCGGGCCTCGACCTCCTCGCGTTCGGTGTGGGCGGGCTCCAGGGCGATGCCGGAGGCGCGGACGACCGGGGCGAGGGTGAAGCCCTGGACGACGAGGGTGACCACCACGACCGAGGTGGTCAGGACCAGCACCAGGGGGCGGTCCGCCAGCGAGGAGCCGTCCTTCGCGATCTCCGGGATGGACAGAGCGGCGGCCAGCGGCATCACGCCCCGGGTGCCCGCCCAGGTCAGGACCATGGGCACCCGCCAGTTCATGCGGCCGATCCCGCCCTTGCGCTGGACGACCGCCGACAGCGGCGCGAGCCACAGCAGACGTACGGCGATCAGCGTGGCGGCGACGGCGAGGGCGTACAGCGGCCACGCCCGGTCGCCGTCGGCCAGGGCCTGCACCTGCGCGGGCAGCGCCAGCCCTATCAGCGAGAAGACCACGCTCTCCAGCAGGAACACCACCGTGCCGTACACGGCGTGGAGCTGGAGCCTTATGCGCGCATTGGTGAGCCGGTCGCCCCGGCCGCCCAGGACCACCCCGGCCACCACGCACGATGTCACCCCGGAGGTGTGCGCGGCCTCCGCCAGCAGATACGCGGCGTACGGGGTGACCAGCGCGATCACCGTCTCCAGCACCGGCTCCTCGGTACGCCGCCGGATCAGGGCCACCACCCCGGCCACCGCGGCGCCGATCACCGTGCCACCACCGGCCAGCACCAGGAACTCGCCGCCCGCCGCGCCCCAGTTCGCCGCCGCCGAGGCGACCGCGATGCCCGCCGCCACCCGGACCAGCACCAGAGAGGTCGCGTCGTTGAACAGGCTCTCCGCCTGGACGAGGACCTGCACCTTCGGCGGCAGGGCGAGCCGCCGTCCGAGCGCGGTCACGGCCACCGGGTCGGTGCTGGCCAGCACCGCGCCCAGGACCAGCGCCATCTGCCAGGACAGGGGCGTCACGGTGGCGGCCACCGCTCCCACGGCCGCCGCGGACGCGAGGACCAGGCCGATGGCGAGGATCCCCACCGGTTTCCACACCGCCCGCAGCTCCCGCCAGGGCATCTCCTCGGCGCTCGCGTACAGCAGCGGCGGCAGCACGACCAGCCCGATGATCTCGGGGCTGATCTCGATCTCGGGGGTGCCCGGCAGCAGGGCCACGGCGAGACCGGCGACGACGAGCAGGGAGGGTGCGGGAATGCGCCACCGGCGCGCGAAGGTCGCCACGACGGTGGCCAGTACGACCAGTGCAAGAACCGTCCCGACGCTGCGCATGCCGTCCCCCTGGGGCTTCACGGGAGCCACCGTGGCTCCCACGCCGACCAGACTTCCCGGCACACCGCTTTCACCCTATCCGGCCACAGCACGTCAAGACAGTGTCAAGGTCCCCGGGACCGGTGCCAAGGAACCGCTAACAGCGCCACCGTCCGGCGCCCGAAAGAGCTTCCTTAGGAGCAGTGACCCGCTCTCCCGAGGGAGTTGAGCCAGTGAGCGGAGTGCGTCGGCGGCGATGAGTGACGTGCGGCCAGGACGACTGAAGGTCTACCTCGGGTCGGCCCCGGGAGTCGGCAAGACCTACCGGATGCTCGACGAGGGGCGGCGCCGTGCCGCCCGCGGGGCGGACGTGGTGGTGGGCTTCGCCGAGTGCCACGGCCGGCCCCGCACCGAGGCCATGCTGGACGGCCTGGAGGTCGTCCCGCGGGCCCGGTGCAGCTACCGGGGCGGTGCGTTCGAGGAGATGGACCTGGCCGCGGTGCTCGCCCGCCGCCCGCAGGTGGCGATCGTGGACGAGTTCGCCCACAGCAACGTCCCGGGCGGCGGCCGCAACGCCAAGCGGTGGCAGGACATCGAGGAACTCCTCGCCGCCGGCATCGACGTGATCACCGCGCTGAACATCCAGCACCTGGAGTCCCTCAACGACGTGGTCGAGAAGATCACGCACGTGCCCCAGCACGAGACGGTTCCCGACGACATCGTCCGCCGTGCCCACCAGGTGGAACTGGTCGACATGCCCCCCGAGGGACTGCGCCGCCGCATGGCGCACGGCAACATCTACACGCCCGAGAAGATCGACGCGGCCCTCGCCAACTACTTCCGGCCCGGCAACCTGACCGCCCTGCGCCAGCTGGCGCTGCTGTGGGTGGCCGACCGGGTCGACGAGGCGCTCCAGGAGTACCGCACCGAGCACGGCATAGGCCGGGTGTGGGAGACCCGGGAGCGGGTGGTCGTCGCGCTGACCGGCGGACCGGAGGGGGACACGCTGGTGAGGCGGGCCGCGCGGATCGCCGCCCGCTCCGCCGGGGGCGACCTGCTCGCCGTGCACGTGGCCCGCAGCGACGGCCTGGCCGCCGGGGTCTCGCACGCCTCGCTGGCCCGGCAGCGCCGGCTGGTGGAGGACCTGGGCGGCAGCTACCACTCGGTGGTCGGCGACGACATCGCGACGACGCTGGTGGAGTTCGCCCGCGCCGAGAACGCCACCCAGCTGGTCCTCGGCACCAGCCGCCGGGGACGGCTGGAACGGTTCATCACCGGGCCCGGCACGGGCGAGACCGTCACGGAGCTGTCCGGCGACATCGACGTCCACCGCGTCACCCACGAGCGCGCCGGGCGCGGCACCCTGCTCCCCTCCCGGCGCCGCACCCTGTCCACCGCGCGCCTGATCGCCGGACCGGTGGCGGGGCTCGTGCTGCCGGTACTGCTGACGGCCGGCCTCGCCCAGGTGCGCGGAACGGTGAACCTGACCAGCGAGGCGCTGCTGTTCCTGCTCGCCGTGGTGGGCGTGGCCTGCATAGGCGGGGTCACCTCGGCGGTGATTGCGTCGATCACGGCGTCGCTGCTGCTGAACTACTGGTTCATCCCTCCCGTCGGGCAGTTCACGCTGGACGACCCGAACGCGCTGCTCGCCCTCGCGGTGTTCGCGGTCGTCGCGGCCATCGTGGCCGGAGTCGTCGACCGCTCCCTCAGGCTGTCCCGGCGCTCAGCGCGGGCCACGGCCGAGGCCGAGACCATGTCGTCCCTGGCCGGCACCATCGTGCGCGGCGGCGCGACCATCCCGGCGCTGCTGGAACGCACCCGGGAGACCTTCGGGATGGAGTCGGCGGAGCTGGTGGACGAGCCGCCCGATGCCGGGGAGCTGACGGCCGTACCGGCCGGCCCCGGAGCCCATCTGGTGCTGCGCGGGCGCACCCTGTCCTCCTCCGAGCGGCGGGTGCTGGCCGCGTTCGCCGCGCACGTCGGCTCCGCGGTCGAGCGGGCCCGGCTCGCGGAGGCGGCGGCCGAGGTGGAGCCCGTCCGGGCCGCCGACCGGATGCGTACGGCGCTGCTGCGGGCCGTCGGCCACGATCTGCGCACCCCGCTCGCCGCGGGCTGGGCCGCCGTCGCCTCCCTGCGCAGCAGCGAGGTCGAGTTCTCCGCCGCCGACCGCGAGGAACTCCTCGCCACCGCCGACGAGTCCATGGCCAAGCTCAACCGGCTGGTGGAGAACCTCCTCGACCTCAGCCGCCTGGAGGCCGGTGTCCTCACCCTGAACCTGCGCGCGACCTCCCTGGAGGAGGTGCTGCCCACGGCGCTGGCGGACGTTCCCGGTGTCGAGGTGGCGGACACGGAGGCGATCCCGGCGGTGCTGGCCGACCCGCCGCTGCTGGAGCGGGTGATCGCCAACCTCGCCGGCAACGCCGCCCGGCACACCCCGCCCTGCGAGAAGGTCCTGGTCACCGCCAGTGCGCTGGCGGGCCGGGTGGAGCTGCGGGTCGTGGACCGCGGCCCCGGGCTGCCGGCGGCCGGCCGGGACCGCCTCTTCGAGCCGTTCCAGCGGCTCGGCGACACCGACAACACCACCGGCCTCGGGCTCGGGCTCGCGCTCGCTCGCGGCCTGACCGAGGCGATGAGCGGCACGCTCACCCCCGAGGACACTCCCGGCGGCGGCCTGACCATGGTCGTGTCGCTGCCCTTCGCCGAACAACACGCGCACCCGCAGAGTGCGCAGAGTGCAGGAGGTGCCTGATGAGCACCCAGACCAGCACGTTCCGGCTGCACCGCGCCGACCGGGCCCGCCCGGCGGCGGCTTCCTGGCCCGTGCGCGACCGGCTCGCCCTCGCGGCGGGCGTCCTGGCCCCGCTCCTGGTGGCGGCCGCGCTCGTACCGTTCCGTACGGACCTGTCGAGGACGAACGCCGCGCTGATCCTCGTGGTCGTGGTCGTCGCGGTGGCCGCGCTGGGCAGCCGTACGGCGGGCGTCGTGGCGGCGCTGTCGGCGGCGGCCTGGTTCGCCCGCGGCGCAGCCGCAATCGGACACAGCTTCCTCACCCGGCCGTACGAGACGTTCGACATCACCGCGTCCGCGGACGTCGAGACGGCGGTGCTGCTGCTCGTCGTCGGCCTGGTCGTCTCCCAACTCGCCGCCCGGGCCCGCCGCCTGGAGGTCGTCGCCGTGACCGACGCGGACCACCTGGCGCGCATCCACCGCACGGCCGCCCTCGCCCAGACCGCCAACTCGGCGGACACCGTGGTCGACCACGTGCGCGGCGAGCTGACCGAGCTGCTCGGGCTGAACGCCTGCCGCTTCGAGCACGGGACCCTCCTCGGCCGTCCGCCGCGGCTGGAGAAGGACGGCAGCGTGACGGTGGGCCGGCACACCTGGGACCTGGACACGGCCGGCTGGCCCGAGGGCGAGACGGAACTGCGGGCGTACGGCAACGGGCACTACCTCGGCCGCTTCATGCTCACCCCCGGCCCGGGGCCCGCCCCCGTGCTCCAGGCGCGCCTGGTCGCGGTGACCCTGGCCGATCAGACCGGTGCCGCCCTGGACACGTCGGGGCCGGTCGCCTGACCGGCCTGTCGTGCCGAGGCCGCCCGTCAAGATCCCGTCAAAGTCGGGCGGTCGCGCGCGAAGATGCCGCAAGGATCTGTCGGATGCGATCGGGAAGGGACACAACCTGGGTGCACCCGCGCACCGTTCGGGCCTCGTGCGCGGCTGAAGCAAGAAGGAGCACGCACCCATGTCCGTCCTGACCCTCGAGCCGGGCGCCGCCCCCGCCGACGAAGAGCCTCCCGATACCGGGGAGCGCCACCGCCTGACCGCCGTCACCGGACTCGCCGCGCTGTCGCTGGACGCCATGGCGTCGGTGGCCTACGGCCCGGAGGCGATCGTCCTGGTCCTGGCCGCCGCGGGCGCCCATGGCCTCGGCTTCACCCTGCCGGTCACCCTGGCGATCGCCGGACTGCTCGCGGTGCTCGTGGCGTCGTACCGGCAGGTCATCGCGGCCTTCCCGGACGGCGGCGGCTCCTACGCGGTCGCCAAGACGCACCTGGGTGCGCGAACCAGCCTGGTGGCGGCGGCCTCGCTGATCCTGGACTACGTCCTGAACGTGGCCGTGGCGGTCACCGCCGGTGTGGCCGCCCTGACCTCGGCCTTCCCGTCCCTGTACGACGACCGGCTGTGGCTGTGCCTGGCGGTGCTCGTGCTGATCACGGGCGTCAACCTGCGGGGCATCGTGGAGTCGGCGAAGGCGTTCATCGTGCCGACCGTCGTGTTTGTCGGCTCGATCTTCGTACTGATCATCGTGGGGCTCTTCCGCTCCCACCCCGTGAGCACGGTGACCGCAGCCGGGCACGCCTCGGCCCTCGCGGACAACGCCACCACCGTGGGCACCCTGCTCCTGCTGAAAGCATTCGCCTCCGGATGCAGCGCCCTGACCGGCGTCGAGGCCATCGCCAACGCCGTCCCCTCCTTCCGCGTCCCGCGGGCCCGGCGGGCCCAGCACGCGGAGGTCGCGCTCGGTGCCGTACTCGGCCTGATGCTGATCGGCCTGTCGGTGCTGATCTCCCGCTTCCACCTCCAGCCGGTCGAGGGCGTCACCGTCCTCGCCCAGCTCGCGGACGCCTCGCTCGGCCACAACTGGGCCTTCTACGTCATCCAGTTCGCGACGATGATCCTGCTGGCCCTGTCCGCGAACACCTCCTTCGGCGGCCTGCCCGTCCTGCTGAAGCTGCTCGCCCGCGACAACTACCTCCCGCACGTCTTCGCCCTCAAGGCCGACCGGCAGGTGCACCGCCACGGCGTGCTCGCGCTGGCCCTCGTCTCCGCCGCGCTGCTGGTCTTCTCGGGCGGCGACACCAACACCCTGGTGCCGCTGTTCGCCATCGGGGTGTTCGTGGGCTTCACCATCGCCCAGGTGGGCATGGTCCGGCACTGGCGCCTGGAGCGCGGCAAGGGCTGGCAGGGCAAGGCCCTGCTGAACGGTTTCGGCGCGCTGCTCACCGGTGTCGCGACCGTCGTCGTCACCGCGAGCAAGTTCACCGAGGGCGCCTGGCTGATCGTGGTCGCGCTGCCGCTGCTGGTCGCCGCCTTCGGTGCCGTGCACCGCGCCTACGACCGGATCGGCGAGCGGCTCGGCCTCGGCCGCGTACCGGAGGCTCCGCACCGCGACCGCTCGCTGGTGATCGTCCCCGTCTCGTCCTTGTCCCGGCTCACCTCGGAGGCTCTGACGGCCGCCGCCTCCCTCGGCGACGAGGTCCGCGCGGTGAGCGTCTGCTACCCCGACCCGGAGGACCGCACCCAGCTGCACGCCCTGGAGCGCGCCTGGGCCGAGTGGGACCCGGGAGTGCCACTGGTCCGGCTGACCTGCGAGCGGCGCAGCCTGGGGCGTCCCATAGCCGCCTACGTCCGCGAGGTGGCCGCCTCCGAGCCGGCCACCCGGGTCACCGTGCTGATCCCGGAGACGGAGCCGGAGCGGATGTGGCAGCGCCTGCTGCAGAACCAGCGGGGCGCGGTCGTCGCGCACGCGGTACGGCGGGAGACGGACGCGGTGATCTGCCGGCTGCGCTTCCGGCTGCCGTGAGCCAGGTCACCGAACGTCACGGTGGCCTACTTACCGGTACGGATCAGAAGCCGTAAGAGTCCCGTCAAAGGCGTGCGGGCGGCCGTATGGGAGCCGTCAACGGGTGACCAGATCCGGCCAGGGAGGCGCTTTCCTTCTAAGCGTCCGTTTCAACCGAACCTCACTCCAGGAGTTCGCGATGGCCGATCTGGCCTTCGTCGTCACCGTGATCGCGGGATTCGCGCTGGTGGCTCTTGTCGCCAAGGGGGTGACCAAGCTGTGACCGCCGAGAACATCGTCGGCCTCGTCGTGGCCGTCGCCCTGCTGGGCTATCTCGTCCTCGCCCTGATCTTCCCGGAGAGGTTCTGAGACACAACATGGGTCCCGAACTGGCCGGCGTGCTCCAGCTGCTCGCGCTGATAGGCGCGCTGGCGCTCGTCTACATCCCCGTCGGCAACTACATGGCCCGGGTCTACTCCTCCGACAAGCACCTGCGTGTCGAGAAGTGGATCTACAAGGGCATCGGTGCCAACCCTGACGCCGAGATGACCTGGCCCGCGTACCTGCGCGGTGTCCTCGCCTTCTCGGCGGTCAGCGTCCTCTTCCTCTACCTGCTCCAGCGGCTCCAGGGCATCCTGCCCGGCTCGATGGGCTTCGACTCGGTCAACCCGGCGCAGTCGTTCAACACGGCCGTGTCCTTCGTGACCAACACGAACTGGCAGTCGTACTACGGCGAGCAGACCATGGGTCACGTCGTGCAGACCGCCGGTCTCGCCGTGCAGAACTTCGTCTCTGCCGCCGTAGGTATGGCCGTCGCGGTGGCGCTGGTGCGCGGCTTCGCCCGCTCGCGCACCGGTGAGCTGGGCAACTTCTGGTCCGACCTGGTGCGCGGCACCTTCCGGATCCTGCTGCCGGGTGCTGCCATCGCCGCCGTCGTGCTGGTGGCGTGCGGTGCGATCCAGAACTTCTCCGGCATCCACGAGGTCGGCCAGTTCATGGGCGGCTCGCAGCAGTGGAACGGCGGTGCGGTCGCCTCGCAGGAGGCCATCAAGGAGCTGGGCACCAACGGCGGCGGTTACTTCAACGCCAACAGCGCCCACCCCTTCGAGAACCCGACCCCGTTCACGAACCTGTTCGAGATCTTCCTGATCCTGGTGATCCCGTTCTCGCTGACCCGCACGTTCGGCGTGATGGTCGGCTCGGTGAAGCAGGGTTACGCCATCCTCGCCACGATGTTCACCATCTGGCTGGGCTTCGTCGCTCTGATGATGTGGACCGAGTTCGCGCACCACGGCGCGGCGCTCCAGGCGGCCGGCGGGGCGATGGAGGGCAAGGAGGTCCGCTTCGGGATCGGCGGCTCGTCGATCTTCGCGGTGTCGACCACGCTCACCTCGACCGGCGCGGTGGACTCCTTCCACTCCTCCTTCACCGGACTCGGCGGCGGCATCACCATGCTCGGCATGATGCTGGGCGAGATCGCGCCCGGTGGTACCGGCTCCGGCCTCTACGGCATGCTGATCATGGCGGTCATCGCGGTGTTCATCGCCGGTCTGATGGTCGGCCGTACGCCCGAGTACCTGGGCAAGAAGATCGGTGCCCGCGAGATGAAGCTGGCGGCCGCTTACATCCTGATCACCCCGGCACTGGTGCTGGTCTTCTCGGCGGCCTCGATGGCGCTGCCGACCCCGCCGCACTCGATGCTCAACTCGGGCGCGCACGGCTTCTCCGAGGTCCTGTACGCCTTCACGTCGGCGTCGAACAACAACGGCTCCGCCTTCGCCGGCCTGAACGCGAACACCGACTGGTACAACACCATGACCGGACTCGCGATGCTGCTCGGCCGTTTCCTGCCGATGGTGTTCGTGCTGGCGCTGGCCGGCTCGCTCGCCGAGCAGAAGCCCGTCCCGGTCACGGCCGGCACCCTGCGCACCGAGAAGCCGCTGTTCACCGGCCTGCTGGTGGGCGCGATCCTGATCATCACCGGTCTCACGTACTTCCCGGCCCTCGCTCTGGGTCCGCTCGCGGAAGGGCTGGCGTGATGAGCACCGACATACAGAAGCAAGAGGACTCGATGTCCACTCCCACCCTTGCGCCCCACCAGGACGCACCGACCGGGCACAAGCCCTCCGAAGGACGGGTCGGCGCGGGCCTGTTCGACCCCAAGGCCCTGATCAAGTCGCTGCCGGACGCGTTCCGCAAGCTCGACCCGCGGGTGATGGTCAAGTCGCCCGTGATGTTCGTGGTGTGGATCGGCTCGGTGCTCACCACGGTGTTCTCCTTCAAGGACCCGGGCGACTGGTTCGGCTGGACGATCAGCGCCTGGCTGTGGCTGACCGTGCTCTTCGCCAACCTCGCCGAGGCGGTCGCCGAGGGCCGCGGCAAGGCGCAGGCGGACACCCTGCGCAAGGCCAAGACCGACACGGTGGCGCGCCGGCTGCTCGCGGACGGCACGTCCGAGGAGCAGGTGCCCGGTACCGCGCTGACCATCGGTGACCTGGTGGTCTGCGAGGCCGGTGACGTCATCCCGGGTGACGGCGATGTGGTCGAGGGCGTCGCCTCGGTCGACGAGTCGGCGATCACCGGTGAGTCGGCCCCGGTCATCCGTGAGTCCGGCGGTGACCGCTCCGCGGTGACCGGCGGCACGAAGGTGCTGTCCGACCGGATCGTCATCAAGATCACGACGAAGCCGGGCGAGACCTTCATCGACCGGATGATCAACCTGGTCGAGGGCGCGGCCCGGCAGAAGACGCCGAACGAGATCGCCCTCAACATCCTGCTCGCCTCACTGACGATCGTCTTCCTGCTCGCGGTGGCCACCCTGCCGCCGTTCGCCGACTACGCGGGCACGCACCTGACCATGGTCGTGCTGGTCGCCCTGCTGGTCTGCCTGATCCCGACCACCATCGGCGCCCTGCTCTCCGCGATCGGCATCGCGGGCATGGACCGTCTGGTCCAGCGCAACGTGCTGGCGATGTCGGGCCGTGCGGTCGAGGCCGCCGGTGACGTCTCCACGCTGCTGCTCGACAAGACCGGCACCATCACCCTCGGCAACCGCCAGGCCGCCGAGTTCGTCCCGGTCAAGGGCACCACCGAGGCCGAGGTCGCCGACGCCGCCCAGCTCTCCTCGCTGGCCGACGAGACGCCCGAGGGCCGCTCCGTCGTCGTCCTGGCGAAGGAGAAGTACGGGCTGCGCGAGCGCCACCAGGGCGAGCTGGCACACGCCGAGTGGATCGCCTTCACCGCCCAGACCCGTATGTCCGGCGTGGACGTCGACGGCCGCAAGGTCCGCAAGGGCGCCACCGCCTCGGTCATCGCCTGGGTGGAGGGGCAGGGCGGCACCGTCGCCAAGGACGCCGACGCGATCGCGAACCGGATCTCCGAGGCCGGCGGTACTCCGCTGCTGGTCGCGGTCGAGGACGAGCAGGGCGCCCGCGTCCTGGGCGTCATCCACCTCAAGGACGTCGTCAAGGAGGGCATGCGGGAGCGGTTCGAGGAGCTGCGCCGCATGGGCATCAAGACGGTCATGATCACGGGTGACAACCCGCTGACCGCGAAGGCGATCGCCGAGGAGGCGGGCGTCGACGACTTCCTCGCGGAGGCCACTCCTGAGGACAAGATGGCCCTCATCAAGCGCGAGCAGGCGGGCGGCAAGCTGGTCGCGATGACCGGTGACGGCACCAACGACGCGCCCGCGCTGGCCCAGGCGGACGTCGGCGTGGCGATGAACACCGGTACGTCGGCCGCCAAGGAGGCCGGCAACATGGTCGACCTCGACTCCAACCCGACCAAGCTCATCGAGATCGTCGAGATCGGCAAGCAGTTGCTGATCACCCGCGGTGCACTGACCACGTTCTCCATCGCCAACGACGTCGCGAAGTACTTCGCGATCATCCCGGCGCTGTTCGCGGCGGTCTACCCGGGCCTGGACAAGCTGAACGTCATGCAGCTGTCCTCGCCGAACTCGGCGATCCTGTCGGCCGTCATCTTCAACGCATTGATCATCATCGCGCTGGTGCCGCTGTCCCTGAAGGGCGTGCAGTACCGGCCGGTGAGCGCGGACAAGATGCTGCGGCGCAACCTCGGGATCTACGGCATCGGCGGACTGATCGCCCCGTTCATCGGCATCAAGATCATCGACCTGCTCATCTCCCTCATCCCCGGAATCGGCTGATCGCCATGAACAACTCCGTCACGAACACGGTCCGGTTGCTCGGGGCGGGCCTGCGTGCCCTCCTCGTGCTGACCCTGGTGACCGGCGTCATCTACCCGCTGGTCGTCACCGGCATCGCCCAGGCGGCGTTCCACAGCAAGGCGAACGGCTCCGAGACCAAGGCGGACGGCAAGGTCGTCGGCTCGTCCCTGATCGGGCAGTCGTACAACCTGCCGCTGAAGAAGGGGCAGGAGACCCCGGACGCGGACCTGAAGTGGTTCCAGGGCCGCCCGGCCAACGGGCTCGGCGCCAACAGCGTCAACACCCGGTACAAGCTGATCCTTTCGGGTGCGACCAACCTGTCCGCCGACAGCAAGGTCCTCGTCCAGCAGGTCGAGGACGCCAAGGCCGCCGTCGTCAAGGACAACTCCGTGTCCGGCTACACGGTCAGGTCGTCGGACGTCCCCGCGGACGCGGTGACCTCCTCCGGCTCCGGCCTGGACCCGGCCATCTCCCCGGAGTACGCCGAACTCCAGGTCCACCGGGTCGCCGCGAAGAACGGTCTGTCCGTCTCCGCGGTCGAGAAGCTGGTCAAGGACCACACCGAGGGCCGCACCCTGGGCTTCATCGGCGAGCCCCGCGTGAACGTCCTCGAACTCAACATCGCGCTCAAGGGCCTCGCGGCCAAGCAGTGACGTCGTTGTGCGAACCGCACGGGAGCCGGCGGCCCGGGAGACATCCCGGTTCCGCCGGCTCCCGCAGCCATGACAGGAGAGGCGCACACCCATGACCCGGGTGCTTGTGGTGGAGGACGACCCGCAGCTCGTACGGGCCCTCGTGATCAATCTGCAGGCCCGCCGGTACGGCGTCGACGCGGCCCCCGACGGTGCCACCGCGCTGCGTCTCGCGGCGGCCCGCCAGCCCGACGTGGTCCTGCTCGACCTCGGCCTGCCCGACATGGACGGCGTCGACGTGATCAGAGCCCTGCGCGGCTGGACCCGCGTACCCGTCCTGGTGCTGTCGGCCCGGCAGTCCTCCGACGAGAAGGTCGCCGCGCTCGACGCCGGTGCGGACGACTACATCACCAAGCCGTTCAGCATGGACGAACTCCTGGCCCGGCTGCGGGCCGCCGTACGCCGCACCGAGGAGCTTCCGCTCGTCCCGGAGACCACGCTGGTGCAGACGGACGGGTTCACCATCGACCTGCTCGCGAAGAAGGTCGTACGGGACGGCCATGACGTCCGCCTCACACCGACCGAATGGCACCTGCTGGAGATCCTCGTCACCCACCCCGGCCGGCTGATCACCCAGAAGCAGCTGCTGCACGAGGTGTGGGGCGTCTCCCAGAGCAACAAGACCAACTACCTGCGGGTCTACATGGCCCAGCTCCGACGCAAACTCGAGCGCGACCCCTCGAGTCCCCGCTATCTCATCACCGAGCCCGGCATGGGCTACCGCTTCGAAGGGTGACCATGGCACGCGGCAAACTCCGGATCTACCTCGGCGCGGCACCGGGCGTCGGCAAGACCTACGCCATGCTGTCCGAGGCGCACCGCCGCATCGAGCGGGGCACCGACTGCGTGGTCGCGTTCGTCGAACACCACCGCCGCCCGCGCACCGAGGTGATGCTGCACGGCCTGGAGCAGGTGCCACGCAAGGAAGTCGCGTACCGGGACAGCACCTTCACCGAGATGGACGTCGACGCGATCCTCGCCCGCCGCCCCCGGGTCGCTCTCGTCGACGAGCTGGCGCACACCAACGTCCCCGGCTCCCGCAACACCAAGCGGTGGCAGGACGTCGAGGAGCTGCTCGCGGCGGGGATCGACGTCGTCTCGACGGTCAACATCCAGCACCTGGAGTCGCTGGGCGACGTGGTCGAGTCGATCACCGGGGTGCGGCA
>NZ_JBEXYL010000141.1:0-15277 GCF_040630895.1 Streptomyces sp. NPDC005728 | reverse complement strand
GTCAGCCAGGGGCCACCGCCCTGGTAGGCGAGATCGGCCAGGATAGGGACGCCCTGGCGCTCGCAGATGCGGATGATCCGGTGGGTGCGGGCGGCGGTCAGGTCGTGGGAGCGGCCCGGCAGCGCGGGCGAGAGCCACAGCAGCCGGCCGTCCGGATCGGTGACTACCTGCACGTTCACCCCGTGCCGGCGGTGCTTGTGGGAGTAGTCGGCCCGTCGACCCGGTCGCACTCGGCGAGCGTGCCGTCCAGGAGGACGAAGTCCGGCTCCTGCTCGCGTAGGACCTTCAGCAGGCCCGGTGCACGGTCGGCGAGGAGGTCGATGACCGCGCTGATGTAGGCGTGGGCGGTGGCTCGCTGATCCCGAACCCGGCAGCGACCTTCGCCAGGGTGGTGTGCTCGCGCAGGTACACCAGTGCCACTATCGCGCGCTGGGACGGACTGAGCTTGCAGCGGCGGTCACCCTCACGGGTGACAGGCGGTAGCCGGTGTGGACGTGTGCGTCGGCGCGGACCTTGCCGGCCCAGTTGGCGGCGCGCAGGGCGAGTTCGGCGAGGCATACGACGTGCGCGTCCTGGTACTGCGGGCGCGGTCCATGACGGCCGCGTGCTCGGCCGTCAGTTCCTCGGTGGCGTACACGGCGATGGCTTCGGCGCCGTGGCGGCGGGTGATGCGCCCGAAGACGCTGTCCGTTTCGAGGACTTCACCACCCAGCTGCCGGGCTGGACGGCCGGTGGAACACCGAACACCCACCCACGCCATGGCGGACCGTCACCATGGACAGGCGGCAGTCCTGAAGCGGCGTCACTGCTTTTCGGGCAGGGCGTTGCGCGTGCGGCGTTGGAAGGCGAGCAGGCAGACGAGGGCGGCCCCGGTGAACCACGCAAGCTGGATGGCCAGGTCCTGGGACGGGACAGAGGTGGAGAATCCGGCCGCGGTGCTGGCTTGCATGGCTCCGTAGGAGGGCAGGTAGCGCGCCACCGGGGTGTTGGCTCCGGAGCTCATAATGGGGTTTTGCAGCGCGAGGTCGATGATGCTGGTCATCACGATGGCGAACATGCCCTCGACCTCGCGGTGTATCACGGATCCGAGTGCGACGCCCAGGACGCCGTAGGTCATGGCGGCACAGAACAATGCGGTGGCGAGCAGGAGGGGCTGTTCGGGCGTCCAGGTCAGGCAGGTGACCGCGGTGGCGTAGGCGGCTGTCGCTGAGGAGGCGAGGGCGAGGGCGGAGACCTTGGCGAGGACGAGGTGGGTACGGGGGTAGCCGGCCAAGGCAAGACGCCGGTCGAAGCCGGTGCCGGCGAACGTCGCGGCGAACATCAGGAATCCGGTGATCAGGGTAACCGCGTTGAGGGCGCCGCTGATTCCGGTGAGCTCGTCGCCCCGGGGGGTCAGCCACTGGCCGGTGGCCCGTAGGCGCACCTGTGCCGGGGTGTCGGGCATCGCCAGGTAGGTCAGGGTGGTCCAGGTGGGGAGGAACAGGGCGACCAGCACCATGGCGAACCGGTTACGGGCATGCTCGATCAGGGCGTACCGAGTGGCGGTGGCGAACAGGACCAGGTGATTCCTCACCCCGCACCCGCACCCTGCTGACGCAGCACCCCGCCCTCCAGACTCCACAGCTCATCCAGGCGCTCGGTGTCGTAGGCCAGATGCGAGACGATCAGAACGGAACGTCCGGAATCGCGCAGCCGGCCGGCGAGGTCCCAGAACCGCTGGTATGTGTCCCAGTCGAAGCCCTGGTACGGCTCGTCCAGCAACAGCACCTTCGGAGCGTGCATGAGGGCCAGTGTCAGGTTCAGTTTCTGCCGGGTCCCGCCGCTGAGCACCCCGGCTCGTTCGTCGGCGTACGAAGTCAGTCCCAGGAGGTCCATGAGCTCCTCCGCGTAGCGCACGTCGGAAAGACGGAAGGCCGACTGGAAGAATCTGAGGTGTTGGCGGATGGTCAGGGCGTCATTGAGCACGGCGTGCTGCGGGCAGTAGCCGAAACGACCGCTGTGGCGGACCGTGCCATGTCTGGGGCGCAGCTCACCGGCGAGGATCTTCAGCAGGGTGGACTTGCCTGCTCCGTTTTCCCCGACGACTCCGGTGAGTACTCCGTCCCGCAGTCGCATGTCGACACCTCGCAGGACCACACGCCGACCGTAGGAATGAAGCACATCCTTGACCTCCACCCGAACGCCTCCCCTGCGGATCTGGGCGGCAGTGGCCCGCTTCCAGGGACGCATCCGCTGTCTCGACCTTCCCACCAGGCCATGGACGACACGTCAGCCGACCCCGCGCGTGGAGGTGTCCACCCCGCGCGTGCCGACGTGCACACTGCTACCGGCAACACCCCCGGCGCACTGTTCGTCCTCGTCAACGGGCGGAGTGAGCGCAACCGCGTTTCATCGCCTCCGTCAAGGGGGCGCGCGGTGAAGGGCGTCTTGATTGCGAGCCGCATCCTCACGCCGGCGCACTTCGGTTGATTATCTGTTTGTTCGGCCTTTTCGTTTGTGATGCGGCCTGTCGCCGCATGCCATAGGACGGATCACCCCGGCTGCAGGGCTCCCCGGGCCGTGGTCGCTTTCTCACTCGATCCTGCCCGGTCTCGATCAGCGGAGTGACATGACTGCACCGACCACGCCTTCACGGCAGTTCGACGTCCTCGAGACCCGGCGCGCGGTGGAAACCGCCCTTTTCGGCTTCCTCGCCGACAAGGCGCACGGTCCCGACGGCCCGGTCATCGACACCCTGCTCGATGTGCTGCGGCATTTCCTGGACGGGCGTGGCAAGCGAGTCCGGCCGTTGTACTGCTGTCTGGGCTGGTGCGCGGTCGTCAACGCTCCACTGAGCGACGAGGCGATGCGGGCGGCCGCGGGGCTGGAGCTGTTCCACACGTTCGCTCTCGTGCACGACGATCTGATCGACAGATCCGACAGCCGGCACAACCGCCCCACCGCGCACCACACGTTCGCAGCGCGCCGTTCCCACACGCGTGCCGCGTGGTTCGGGGAGAGCGCGGCCGTCCTGCTGGGCGACCTGTGTGAGGTGTGGTCCGCCGAACTCCTGGGTGACCTGGGCGACGGGCCGGGACAGGCGGTGGCCCGGGAGATCGTGGACCGTATGCGTGGCGAACTGGTCATCGGGCAATACCTCGACCTGCTCGCCTCGGGAGACGGCTGCGGCAGCGTGGAGGACGCGCTGCGGGTGATCCACTACAAGACCACGAAGTACACCGTGGAGCGCCCCATGCAGATCGGTGCCGCGCTGGCGGGCGGGGGCCGCAACGTCCTTGAGGCGTGTGCCGCCTACGCCCGGCCGCTGGGAGAGGCCTTCCAGATGTACGACGATCTGGAGGACGTGGTCGTGGACGATGACAAGCCGGGCACCGACGGCAGCGACCTTCGTGAGGGCAAACGCACCGTGGTGCTGGCACTGGCGATGGAGCATGCCCGGCCCGAACAGGCGGAACGCTTGCGCAGGCTCGTCGGGGACCCGGCCCTGGGGCCGGAGGGCCTGGCGGAGGCACGTGATGTGATCGCTGCGACCGGAGCGCCGGGCATGGTCCGGCAGATGGTGGTGGAACGCCGCCAGGAAGCTCTCGCCATCCTTGACCAGGCGCCCTTCCACCCCGCAGCCAAGGACGCCCTGAGGAACCTGACGGACCTTGCCGTGCCTGGAGTCAGGAGTTGGTAGCTCCACCGGTGGCGGACCCGGGCGAGGAGGTGGAGCACGTCGATGCCCACGACCGTGTCCTGCGGATCGTGCAGCGCGACGACGCAGTGCGCGAGGGCTGGCTGCACCGCGTGGCCGGCGTGGTGTGCCGGGACACCGAGGGGCGCGTGCTGGTCAACCGACGGTCGATGGACGTGCCCTGGTTCGCCGGCAAGTACGCCCCGATCATCGCCGGCGCGGTCCGGCCGGGAGAGAGCTACGAGCAGGCCGCGGGCCGTGAGCTGCGCGAAGAACTCGGCGTCCACGCGGAGGTACGGCACCTGTTCAAATTCATCTGCCCCGGAGCCCTCGGCCCGTACTGGTTCGGGATCCATGAGGCGGTATTGACCGACGTCGTCATGCCGGACGTGCGCGAGATCGCCTGGTCCGGCTGGCTCACCCTTTCCGAGTTCCGCAGCGCTGCGGCCGGCTGGCCGCTCGTGCCCGACGCCGGGGAGGCATTCGAGCGGTACCTCAGGAGGTGTCAGTGAAGCCGTACTTCGACGATGCGAGCGAGGTCTACCAATACCTGGGCGGGGTCTTCCGTGTGGCGGACGCCCACCCGGACGTAGGGCCCCGGCTGCGGGCCTCCGGCCTCACCTTCCGGATCGACTACACACGGCCGGCCGCAATCTTGACGGTCCGGATGCGGCCCGAGGGGATCGAGGTCATCGAAGGCGCGACGGACGTACGCCCGGACGTACGGCTCGCCATGTCCGCGGACCACGGCGACCGCTTCTGGCGCGGCGAGTACAACGCGGCGGTCGGCCTCGCCACGGGGGAGGTACGTGCCCGCGGGCCCGTGAGCAAGCTCCTCAGCCTCCTGCCGCTGGCCAAACCGGTCTTCCCGCTCTACCAGGAGATGATCGCCGCCAAGGATCGGAAGAGCGGACCATGAAGGCGACCGTGGCGCTCCAGCATGCGCCGGGCAGCCGGTTCTCCCTCGAACCCGTGGAACTCAGCCGGCCGGCCGCGGACGAGGTCCTGGTCCGGATGGCCGGGGTGGGCGTCTGCCATACCGACTGGACGGCAGCGGCCGGCACGGTGCCGCTGCCCACGCCCTTCGTCCTCGGGCACGAAGGCGCCGGGACTGTCACCGCGGTGGGCCCGAGCGTGAGCTCCCTGGCCATCGGGGACCAGGTGGTCCTGAGCTTCGACGCCTGCCGGACCTGCCCGCAGTGTACGGCGGGCCATCCCGCCTACTGCGTCCTGTCCGCGGCCCTGAACTACAGCGGAACGCGACCGGACGGCACGACGACGATGAGTCGGCAGGGCCATCCTGTACACGGCAGTTGGTTCGGCCAGTCGTCCTTCGCCACGCACGCCGTCGCGAGCGCCCGCAACGCCGTCAAGATCCCGTCCCTCCCGGACGGCCTGTCCCTGGACATCCTCGGCCCCCTCGGCTGCGGCCTGCTGACCGGAGCAGGCACCGTCTTCCAGGTGCTGCGGCCACGGCCCGGACAGAGCATCGCGGTATTCGGTCTCGGTACGGTCGGACTGAGCACCGTGATGGCCGCCGCGGTGGCCGGATGCCATCCGCTCATCGGCATCGACCCCAACCCACTGCGCCGCCGCATCGCCGATGGCCTGGGCTGCACCCACACCCTCGACCCCGACGCGACGGACGACTTCGACTGGACCCTGGCCGAAATCACCGGTGCGGGAGCGGACTTCACCGTCGACACGGTCGGCTCCGGCACGGTCGTCCGGCAGGCGCTGCAAGCACTGCGAACCCCCGGGGTCTGCGCAACGCTCGGCCTGCAGTCCATGGAGAACAACGTCACCATCGACCAGGGCCACCTCCTGATGGGCCGGACCCTGACCGGGGTGATCGAGGGGGACGCGGACCCACGCACCCTTGTCCCGCGCCTCATCGATCTGTGGCAGCAGGGGCGCTTCCCCTTCGACCGGCTCGTCCGGCGGTATCCCTTCCACCGCATCGAGGACGCCGTGGAGGCAGGCCGCACCGGCACAGTCGTCAAGCCCGTGCTCGTCTTCGACTGACGCCACGGGCCGCTTCCCGATTCCGCCTCCGACCCCGACCCCGACCCCGACAGGAGGGGCTCCCCCATGCAAGCAGTCCCCCACGCCCTGATGCACATCGACGGCAAATGGATCGACAGCACCGCCCACTACGAAATCCGTAACCCGGCAACCGGCGAACTCGTGGCGACCCTCGCCAAGGGCAGCACTGAACACGCGGACCAGGCGGTCGCCGCCGCGAAAGCGGCGTTCGAGGAGGGGACGTGGCGTGACACACCTCCATCCGAGCGGGCGGCCGTCCTGCGCCGGGCCGCCGACCGCCTGGCGCAGCGCTCGAACGAATTGGTCCACCTGCAGGTCAACGAGAACGGCGCGCCGGTACGCCTCGCCGAGGCACTGCACATCGGGACCTCCCTCGCCCACCTCCGCTACCAGGCCGAAAGGGCGCAGAGATACGCCTTCGAGCGGCCGAGTGAAATGCTCGCGCCCGTCCTGGCGGCCGCGCTGGTCCGCCGTGAGCCCATCGGTGTCTGCGCCGCCATCGTGCCGTGGAACTTTCCCCTCGTGCACGCTGCCTGGAAGATCGCCCCGGCGCTGGCCGCCGGCAACACCGTCGTGATCAAACCCGACGAGCGTGCCCCGCTCACCGTGGTGGAGATCGTCCGCGAGTTCGAAGCGGCAGGCCTCCCACCGGGCGTCCTCAACCTCGTCACCGGCGACGGCCCCGAGGTCGGGGGGCGGCTCGTCGAACACCCGCACGTCCGCAAGATCAGTTTCACCGGCTCGACCCGGGTCGGCCACGACGTGCTGCGCCGCGCCTCGGGCGACTTCAGGCACCTCACCCTCGAGCTCGGAGGGAAGTCGGCCAATATCGTCCTCGCGGATGCCGACGTGAAGACGGCTGTGGACGGCGCCCTGTTCGCCTGCATGGCCTACTCGGGACAGATCTGCGCGGCCGGGAGCCGGCTGCTTCTGCCGGACACCCTGCACGACGCGTTCGTGGAGCGGCTGATCGCCCGGGCCGAGACGCTCAGGATCTCCGACCCGCTGGACCCCCTGACCGATATCGGGCCGCTCATCTCGCGGGAGAAACGAGACCACGTCCTCGCCTGCGTATCGGAAGCCCGTGATCAAGGCGCCCGAATCGTCTGCGGCGGCGGCATCCCGTCCGGGGCACGGTTCACCCGCGGGCACTGGGTGGAGCCGACCATCATCACCGACGTCACACCCGACATGAGGATCGCCCGCGAGGAGGTCTTCGGTCCGGTCCTGGCTGTCCTGCGGTACCGCACGGTTGAGGAGGCCGTCGAGATCGCCAACGGCACGGAATACGGCCTGGCGGCAGGCGTATGGAGCCGCGACAACCAAGCGGCCCTCGACATCGCCGCACGCCTGGAAGCCGGGGCCGTGTGGATCAACGACTGGTACGCGCTCCCGCCGCACTTTCCCCTGGGCGGCTGCAAGCAGAGCGGGATCGGCCGCGAGAGCGGTGATCACGCCCTGGACGAGTACACCGAGGAAAAGGTCGTCTCCATCGACCTGTCCGGCGGTGTGGAGGGAAAGCTCTATTCGTTGGTTCTCGGCGCGGACTCCCCATGAGTCCGTCCGATCTGGTCCCACCACCAGGAGATGCTGGGGTAGCGAAGAGGACGGGTGTCGGTACTCGACGGAGAATCAGTCCAGCAAGTGGCCGACGCAAAGGCTTCATCCGCAGACGCCGCGACCGCGTGCGCCGCTGCATGACGCGGAGCCGTCAGCCCCCATTCCACGTGGCCGCTCAGAGCCTGACCCAATTGGACCAGCAGGTAGCGCAGCGGCCGCGGAGCGGATACCAACAGATCTTCCCTGAGCCGCAAGAACAACTGCATGACGCGGTCGCGCACCACCATCGTTTCGTCGACGGCCCGTTGGAGGGACAGACCGCGTGTCTCCTGCACAACATTGATCAGGTTCAGGTCATGAACGGATTCCTTGCGATAGGAGAACAGGTCGTTGTCGAGAGCGCCGACCATCGCGGCGCTCTCGAGGCAAGCCAGCACCGCCGGTGACTGCCAGGCATCGTCGGCAAGCGGCTCTGCGCCACACATTTCGATGATCACGACGGTGAGATGGCCCGCCACATCGTCGAGGCGGATGGACAGGTACTGGTCCTCGGTGAGTCCTCCCGGACGTTGAAGGGCGTTGATGCCACGGATGGCGCCCGCGAAACAACGCCTCATCTCATGGATCAGCCTGCCGACTCTGGCCGGTGAACTCTCGGCCCTCATCCGGCGCATCACATCGACGAGGGCCAGGGTGTAGGGGTCGTCCGCGGCGCTCGCCCGGAAGCCGGGCGATTCCATCACCCGCATGACCCTACCCGCCTGTTCGATGATCCCGGACAGCCCACTCGCCGGGTGCGAAGTGTCGAAGAGCAGGTCCTCCGCGAGCAGCACCAGGTTGGCAAAGCAGGTCAGCGTAAGAAAAACCTCTTCGTTTTCCACCTGAGGAACCATCAGGCCCAACAGCCGGTGAACCTGGGCGTCGTGAATCCGGTCGCGTGTTTCAGGGGCGCCACAAAGCCCGTGAGAGGCCATCCATTCCAGGGCGTGAGCGCCCGCGACTTCGGTGAGCGGGCTGCACGCCGCCGGCAGCGGGCAGTAGAAGGGAGGCAGGGTGAATTCAGGAGAAGACGCCATGGAGTTCAGTCTCCATTGCCGTCGCGGACCTCGGCAGGGCGCATGGGCGCAGTAGGCCGTACAAACATCACAGGCGTGCTCCGACAGCCGGGCGTCTGCGGCCCGCGCGACGTTTCCCCTATGTCCTCACCGCTCCGCAGGACCTGGTGCCGCGCAGGACTGCCGAACACCATCACCGAGCGGGCCGGGAAAGCCACCCCGGACGGAATGCAGCACCTGCTCGGGCGGGCCCAGCGGGACGCCGATCAGGTCCGCGACGACCTGCGTGATTACGTCCTGGAGCATCTGGCAGACGACCAAGCGGTCCTGGTGGTCAGACGAGACCGGGGATGTGAAGAAGTGCACCGCCGGGGCCGGAGCCAAGGGGCACCCCTTCTACGAGGGACCGTGATCGACTTCGCCGGCCCCGGACCCGGTGGCCGCCGACCCCGCTCCGCCGCAACCCGCAGCACTGGCGAACTGCCAGTCGGCAAGGGGCCCGAGCGCCTGAGTCAACCAGCAGAGCGATCGGCAGCCGTCAGCGAGCGATCTGGGTGAGTCGCCACAGGCGGCGCGGCAGTCGAGCGCCTTTCCGTCATGCCTCCAGAAGGCCGCCACTTCACCGTGCCCGCCGCAGCCTTGCCCGTGTTCTTCGCAATGAGGGTCACCGGTTCCGCTTCTGGGTGACGCCGATGACGTAACCGTTGGGGTCGGTGAAGGGGCGGCCTCTTCGTCGCCACGGTCGGGATCCAGCTCATGCTCGGCGGAATCAAGACGTACTTTGGCATCGAATGAGGTCAGGGTCGGCGGGACGGGTCCCCTCGGCTTTCTTCGGCTCACCGTTCCCGCAGGCGGCGCTACGCGTCCTGCCCTGATGGCGGTCCGGAGACGGCCGGGTCCAGATAGGAGGGCCCGGGCAGCCCCTTGCGGCGCATGGCCATACCGGTCAGCGCCTCGAAGATGGCTCGGCGAGCGTTCATCGTTGTGGTGTAACCGGGATCTAGATCCGGGACGACCTCGACGACCTCCATGCCCACCACGGGCGTCTCGTGGCAGATCCGGCGGATGGCCGGCAGCAGCTCCCGGTTGGTCAGACCCGGCGGCTCGGGGGCGCCGGTGCCCGGGGCGAAGGCCGGGTCCAGCACGTCGATGTCCAGCGACAGGTACAGGTACTCCGGACCGTCCAGCGCCTCGGCGATGGCCTGCTGCAGGACGACATCGAATCCGCGGCGGTCGATCTCGGCCATGAAGTGCGTGCGCATCCCGTGCTCGCGCATCCAGCCGAACAGCTCGTCATCCGGTGCCATCGCGCTGCGCAGGCCGACCTGGAGGAAGTTGCGCCCCGGTACGTGCTCGTCCTCGATCAACCGACGAATGGGGGTGGCATGCGTGATCAGGTGGCCGAACATGTCGCTGTGGCAGTCCGGGTGTGCGTCGAAGTGGACGACTCCTACCTTGCCGGGCCCGTACACATCGGCCAGGGCCGCAGCGTCCGGCCAGAGGATCGAGTGGTCCCCGCCGAGCACGACCGGGATCGCGCCGGTCTCGGCGATCTCGCGGACCAGCGCACGGATCGGTTCCATGGAGTTGTCGATGCTGAAGGGGTCGACCGCGGCATCTCCATAGTCGGCCACCGTGAGCTCGTCGAACGGCCGGATGCGGGTGCTGGGGTTGACCAGCGTCTTCGGCGTGTTGGGCAGGATCCGTTCGTCGCCCCGCAGTGCACGTGGCCCGTAGGCCGCCCCTCGGTGCCCCAGGCCCATGTCCACCGGCGCCCCGAGGACTGCCACGTCGACCTGGCCGGCGCGCAGGTCGTCCTGGTTGAGGCACAGCGGCACCCCGAAGAACGTGGCGATGCCGGCATAGGTGGGGACGAAGGCGTACCGCTGCAGATTGATCGGCCCAGGTTCACGCCGTGGGTCGTGTGAGCGATCGAGTTCCATCTTCCAGACATCCGGGGGTATGCCTGCCACGGCTGGCTCCCTCGTGCTGGTTACGGACAGAGCTTCTGGCCCCGCTGGGACACACATCCAGGATGCGCGTCGATGAAGCCCCATGCCCGTTTTGCGCCCGATCGGGCAGGGCATTGCGCGCTGGCAGTCGCTCGCGAGCACAGCCGGCACCAAATCAGCACGGGAGTAAGCACCACACCGTCACCCCCAAATACCCCTCTCGAACGGCGCTCGTTCTGACTGATTCAAACGGCCCAGCCACCCTCGGTGACCGGGCATGGTGGCCGCACTCATAGGCGACCCCGCACTGCATTGCCTCACACATGTGCGCCTGACCTGCATGTTTCTACGGTGTGCCGACAAGTACCCGCCCTCACCGCACACGAGGAAGTGGCGCACATGGCCTCCCCGACCACCGCTCGCCCACCTTCCGCCAGGCTCCCCCGCATCGTCGCCGCCAGCCTCATCGGCACCACCATCGAGTGGTGCGACAACTCATTCGATCAGGGCTAGGACCTGCGGTTCTGCCTCGGTGGCGGCCTCCAAGTCAGCACGGAACCAGCACCGGAAGTCGACGGTGCTGGTTCCGTGCCCTCAGACCAGGTCCAGCAACTGTCCGCAGCCCCGCGTCCGACGCCGGACATCCTCACTCCGCGTGTCCTGGCCGCTGAGTGTGAGCATCATGACCGCCAGTTCCTCGTCGTCAAGCTGATCCTCGCAGTCCCGCGCCGCAACCGTCGCGCTGATGGGATCCTTGCCGGGTGAGCTCCGGCGCTGCTCGACGAGCAACTGGCGCACGGGCAGGCATCTTGGACCACACCTTCCGTTCGACGCCGAGGAGATCCAGGACGGTGTGCAGGGGAAGCAGGTCGGAAAGGCGCTGAACCAGGTCCGCCAACGGGCCCTTCTCCTCCGTCTCGTCCAGCAGCACGTCCGCGAGCCGGTAATCGGGCTGCGCATCCTGTACAACTACTGCCGAGTGAAGGCCTGCGAGGCCGGCCGGCGGACGCGGCTGCTGTGCGGCGGGCCCATCACGTTGACCGATCCCGGCGCGACGATGTGCTCCGGCGTCAGCCGGGGGTAGTCATGGCCGATGATGGCGGCCTGGCTGAGTCGGTGGTCGGTGTCACCTGATTGACGGAGTCGAAGCAGGTGACCAGCCAGACGTGCGCATCACCGTAGGGAAACCGGACGCGTGCGGAGGGGAACGCGGTGCATTCGGCCCGCGAGCGCAGGGGCGAACTCCAGGGCTTCGCTGAAGTCGAACGGGCAGAAGACTGTCTCGTTGCCCGCGGTCGTCAACCCCCTGCTCCGGACATGGGTACTACATTGGTGGCGTCCACGGCCCGACGAATGTCCTTGGCGAGCGTGACGGCATCGCCGACGGCCCAGTAGTGAACGAAGAACAGACGGGGTTCGTCAGTGAGGTTGTGGTGGTGCACCTCGACGAGTTCGACGCCACCACGCCGCAGAGCCACGAGGACGGGCTGAACCTCCTTGGCGATCATGACCAGGTCACCGCTGAGGGCGGCCCTTCCGCCGCCGAGCGGCTGGAAGTTGACGGAGGTGGTGGCGCCCAGGCCCGGAGGCAGGATCAGCAGGCCGTCGGCGACGGTCTCGCGGCGGACATAGGTGCACTTGTAGATCTCGCCGTCGGCGAAGCCCTTGACGCCCATGGCGGCGTCGATCGCGGCGGTGTCCAGGTCGACGGGCGGCGAGGAGGCGGTGGGCTCTGCGGGCGGGGTGCCCGTGCAGTCGATTGCGGCACGCAGACCGCGGGCGACGGTGACCGGATCGTGGCCGTGGGCGTGCAGATGAACCCACCAGACATCAGGCTCGTGGGCGAGCAGGTGCTTGTGGATGGCGGTCTGCATGATCCCGTGTTTCTGCAGGACGTCACTGAAGTGCTGCAGTTCGCGCTCGGTGACCACGGCATCGCCCATCAAGAGCGTGCTGTGGTCTGTATACCGGACGAAGGACACGTGCGTGCCCAGGGCGAGCGCGGGGTTGATCCGGATGCCTCGGGAGAACACCGTCAGGTCCCGGCGCGGCAAGCCCGTGTGATACATGAACCGCTTCATGTCACCGGGTCGACCGAGAGCCTCGCTCACGTCCGCCCAGTCCGCCAGCTTGGTCATCACCGGTTCGACAAGGGCCCGGCCGTCCGATCCGGCGGACAGCGCGCGGGCCCCGGCCGGCACACCGGTGAGTACGGGCGCAAGGGCCGTCGCGGCCAGCACACGGCGCCGGGACGTCGTGAGTCGGGAGCGGATGTCCTGCTGTTGCTCGCTGGTCATGTCATATCCCTCCTGGCGCGATGGAAGCACGGGAGACCGCGTGGACCGCTGATCGGCACGGTCGCATCCCGCCGGTGGGCTAAATTGCTGCCACCCTTGGAACGCCGTCGAACGGGCGATCAACCACGACCCGCCCGCGGTAGGCCTGCATGGTGATGGGCCTGGAACGGCGAGCGCCGGATCCGGCTCTGCAAGCGCCCGCCTTGTCCGGGATCCGGAATACCTGGACGGGGCGAGCTCGCCTGGGATCTCTCGTCGATGGCCTCGAAGTCAGCACCGAACCAGCACCGGAACTGGACCTGATGACCGTGCTGGTTGAGGCAGCAGACGGGGGCTCGACGCAGGGCGATCGAGAGACAAGCAAAGCCCACAGCCCGTAGTCAACTTCCCGGCTCACAGGCGACGTACCAGAGGGCCGAGCGGGCTTGCTACACCGCGTGCTCTGTCGCTGCCCTTCCAACGGGCTGAGAGCATGCTCCCATCAAGCCACTCCACGGGGACGCCAGGGCCGGCGGGGCGGCACATCAAGGACAAGCCACCACGCGGGGCAGAGAAAAAGAGAGCCAACCCCGCCGGTCCTGCCGCTCTGGCACCACCCGGGTGCCGGTGTCCCCTACTTTGACATTGACGCGAAGTGAGCCGGGGCCCGCTTGAGGACCTCCACGTCTTCGCGCAGCCGGCGATTCTCCCGCCGCAACGCGGCCAGCTCTTCGCGTTCACTGCCGGTCAGGCCGTATCGCTCGCCCCCGTCGACCTCGGCCTGGCTGACCCACAGCCGCACCGCGGTCTCGGTCAGGTCGAAGTCCTTGGCCACCTGGCCGACCGGGCGGTCATCGCGCCCGCACAGCTCGACGATCTCAGCTTTGAACTCCGGCGTGAGCGAACGGCAAGGCCGAGGCTTCTTCGTCCCCATGCTCTCCATGATGGACATCCTTCCGGGGCAGAACCCCTGATCTCAGATGTCCGTCAAAGCGGACCAAGCCAGTCGTACAGATCATGTAATCGCCTCGCCTGCTGCCGCAGTTCGTCAAGCCCCATCCACGCCTCCCGCCGATCCGCATCGAAACGCACATGCTCCCAAGGGAGTGGCCGAGAAGATGAGCGCCAGATGAGTCGAATCGTCGGCTGTGACTCGCAGCGATAGATGGCCAGAGGCGGCAAGAAGGACGCTGACGAAAGGACCGCGCTCAGGGACGGTTGGCCATTTTTCCCGGCGGTAGTCGGCCATCGCGGTCTCGACTTCGTGGCGGAGGTGGGGCGAGGCGAGGACGCGAGCATGAGCACGATGGACCTGGACGCCGAGCTAAGCCCGGTTCCGGGTAGCAGTCGGGACTGATGTGCGGTGTCGGTCACCTGTCGGGGCTGTCGGTCGGATGTCGGTGGCGCGTCGGCGGGGTCTGGAACCTTCTTTTCAGACGGCCGGCCGAAGCTCACCGGGCGGCCCCGATCCCGAAGGAGCCACCATGCATACCCCTGTCACCATCATCGGCGCCGGACTCGGCGGACTCACGCTGGCCCGCGTCCTGTACGTCCACGGCATCCCGGTCACGGTCTACGAGGCCGAGTCCTCCCCTTCGGCCCGTATGCAGGGCGGGATGCTCGACATCCACGACTACAACGGGCAGCTCGCCCTCAAGGCGGCCGGCCTGATGGACGAGTTCCAGGCCATCGTCCTGGAGGGCCGCCAGGCGATGCGGGTCCTCGACCGGGACGGGACCGTCCTGCTCGACGAAGCTGACGACGGCACGGGCGGACGCCCCGAGGTGCAGCGCGCTGACCTGCGACAGATCCTGCTCAACTCCCTCCCGGCCGGCACCGTCCGGTGGGGGCACAAGGCCGGCAGCACCCGTGCCCTCTGCGAGGGTCGCCACGAGGTGACGTTCGCCGACGGCACCACCGTCGTCAGCGGCCTGCTGGTCGGCGCGGACGGCGCGTGGTCACGGGTGCGGCCGCTGCTCTCCGACGCCATACCCGAGTACGCCGGCACGTCGTTCGTCGAGACCTACCTGTTCGGCGCCGACACCCGGCACCCGGCCGCCGCGAAAGCGGTCGGCGGCGGGTCGATGATGGCGCCCTCGCCGGGCAAGGAGATCTTCGCCCACCGGGAGAGCGGCGACACCCTGCACACCTACGTGGCGCTGTCCAGGCCGCTGGACTGGTTCGCGGCCATCGACTTCACCGATGCCGCCGCGGCGACCGCGCGGATCGCGGCGGAGTTCGACGGCTGGGCGCCGGAGCTCACCGCGCTGATCACCGACGGCGACACCGCGCCGGTCCTGCGCCCCCACTACGCCATGCCGACCGGGCTCCGGTGGGACCGGGTGCCGGGGGTGACCCTGCTCGGCGACGCCGCCCACCTCACGGCCCCTAACGGCGAAGGCGCCAACCTGGCCATGCTCGACGGCGCCGAACTCGGCAAGGCCCTCGCCGCGCACCCCGACGACATCGAGGCCGCGCTCACCGAGTATGAGCAGGCCATGTTCCCTCGCAGCGCCGAGGCCGCCACTTTCGGAGGTGCCGAGGTCCACAAGCTCGACTCCGACGACAACACGGCCCACGGCATGATCAGCAAGTTCAAGGAGTACGAGCAGGGCCGATGAGCCGCTCAAGCCCCGAACCGGGGTTCTCCTTACCGCCCTCCCGGGCCGCCTGAGCGCCTGCCAGATCGTCAGAAGACGAAGGACTTCTGAC
>NZ_JBEXYL010000140.1:0-15476 GCF_040630895.1 Streptomyces sp. NPDC005728 | reverse complement strand
CTCTTCGTCCTCAAGGCCTCGGCGTAGCACGTCCCGCAGGGCGTGATCGTCCTCAACAACCAGGATCTTGGGTCGCATGATCCTCCGTCGGCCCTGTGGCTGTTGTCGTACTCGCGATGAACCCGACCATGCGACGGCCTGGCCGGACTGTGCCGTCCCAGCGGCCGTCATCGCACTCAGGGCTGCCCGCACCGCCGGGATGAACCGGGCCAGGACAGTTGCCTCGGCGTACCCGCTGGCGGCTGAACGAGGCCGGATGGAACGAAGAGGTCATGCGGTACGAGCCCTTTCCCGGCGGCTCAGCCAGCGAGAGCGTACAGATGGAAGCAGATGACTTCAGAAAAGTAGACCGTCTACCTAACTGTAGACGAATGTCGGTTCCGCAACGTTCCCGAGTGACGGATGCCGCGCGAAGGCCATCCGTGGTCACACAGTCGCCCGACCTCGAAGCCGCGTTCCGCGCATGTGTCGAGGATGCGGGGGAGGGCGCCCAGAGGCTTGTCGGACTACCGGCCGCCTGGCTCCTCGCCTACGCCAGGACCTCGACATCCTCGGCGTCTGGCTCGGACTCCTCACCGGTTTCGCTGCCACCGCCACCCTCCTACCGCGCCGTTACAACAGCGCACTCACTGCTGCCCAGCCAGTTCCGGCAGCGACACCTGCCTGACCTGGGGTCGGCGCAGCGATGCCGTGGCGCAGGCAGGTGTGGCCGTAGGCCGAGCATCGCGGCGAGGGGCCATGTCACTCTGATGGACGTCAGGCCCACAAGCTCGCATCCCTGCCGACGCGGGCCGGCCTGAGGTGCGATGGGCCGGAGTGCGCGCCAGGGCACGGTGGCTCCACAGGAGACGAGTGCAGCGCACACGGGAACCCGGACGGCGAGCGGCTGCATCCGCGCCGGCCCTCAGTCGAGTTCGAGTCTGTACCCGTGCCCGCGCAGCGTCGTGATGTCAGGTACTCGAGCGGACCGCGCCGCCACGCCGCTGAGCCGGCGCCGCAGCCCCGCCATGGTGACGTCGAGTGTCTTGGTCGAACCGAACCAGTTCTCGTCCCAGACCTCGGCCATCAGCGTCTCGCGGGACACAGCCTCGCCTGCATGCCGGGCGAGGACCGCCAGCAGTTCGAACTCCTTCGGGCGCAGCTCCACCTCCTGTCCTTGCACCGAGCAGCGGCGCGCCGTGATGTCGATGACCAGGTCGCCGAGCCGGATCGGATCCTGCGGTGGTGGGGCGATGGGGCGGCGGCGTAGGTGGGCCCGCAGCCGTGCCAGCAGCACGGACATACTGAACGGCTTGACCAGGTAGTCGTCGGCACCGGCGTCGAGGCCCGCGATGACGTCGATGTCCTCTGTACGCGCGGTGAGGATGAGGATGAGCAGATCGGGGAAGCGGGCACGCAGCATGCGGGCGACGTCGAGACCGTTCATGTCGGGCAGACCGAGGTCCAGAAGCAGCACGTCGTACGCGGACTGTGTGGCCTCGGCGAGGGCTCCCGACCCTGTGCGGCTCCAGGAGGGCGCATAGCCGTTGTTGCGCAGTCCGGTGTCGAGGTGTCTGCCGATGGTCTCGTCGTCCTCGACGACAAGGATCTGTACAGGACGGGATGGACCGGCGTTCGCTGTCGCGGGCGTGCGCATGGTCGGCAGCGTAGAGCGCGTCGGCACCCTCACAGATCCCGCAGTTCCTCCACGGCGGGTCGGCCGGTCCCGCGTGCTCCGTTCAGGGCCGCCCCTACGACGGCCGCTGCGGCAGCGAGAGCGGTCAGTGCCAGATAGCCGCCGGGTACGGCGAGCGAGGCGGGGGGTGGGTCGAACACGCCGGTCAGTACCTTGACCAGCATCTCCGACAGAGCCCAGCCGATGAGTGCGCCACCGACCAGGCCGGTGACGGCCAGCAGGAGAGCCTCGGTGAGGACCATGCCTCGCAGTTGCCGCGGGCGGGCGCCGAGCACCGTGGCGATCGCGAAGGTGCGACGGCGCTCCGCGAGGCCGAGCGCGAGGACGAGCCCGCCCGCACCGGCCGCGAGCAATACCGCGAAGACGAGTTCGATCCGGGTGAGCCCTGCGAGATCCACCGAGGTGAGACTGGTACCGACGGTTCCCCGTGTCTGGGTGATGTCGGTGACGGTCGCTTGGGTGCCGAGGTGCTGCCGCAGCCGCGCGGCGACCTCCTTCTGGTGGGTGCCACCGGTGTCCATCAGGAATGCGCCCACGGCGTTGCTGCCGGTCGCCTTTGCCACATACGAGGCGTTGGCGATGAAGAAGCTGTCCTTGGGCGCCGTCGGGAACTCCTTGGCGATCCCCGCGTAGTGGAAGGGCACCGTGCGAAGTGCCTTGGTGCGGCTGTCCTGGATGCGGAGGTTGACGGTGTCGCCGGGCGCCAGCTGGAAGTCGTGCACAGTCTCCTCGCTGACCAGCAGCCCGTCGGGCTGACGAGCGAGGCGCTCCATGAGCGTGCGGGCGCTGCCACCGGAGAAGTACGCGTCCTGGAGCGACGTCGCCGACGCGATCGTGTCGGGCCTTACCCCGTAGAGGTCCTGGAGGTCGGAGCCGACGTAGGCGAACCGGTGCTGGATCGGCTCGACATGCCGCACGTCCTGGACCTTCAGTGAGGCTGCCGCCGAAGGGGGTGTTCGGGCTCCGGGCGGCTCCGTGACGGTGACGTCGGCACCGTTGGTCAGTCGTGCGTCGGCCTCCGCCTGTTGCCGGTAGGTCGCGTTGAAGGTCGCTGTGGAGATCGCGAAGGACACTGCGAGCGCAAGCAGTACGACCGAACGAGCCAGTGGACGCCTTTGCCGGGAGAGCATGGCCGCCGTCGTGCCTGCGAGGTTCGATGCGAGCGGCCGTGACAGCCAGGTAAGCGCTCCGCGGGCGTGGGTCAGGGCGAGAAGGGTGAGGCGCCACAGCAGGAGCGCGGCCCCGACCCACAGCAGTGCAGGGCCCAGGAACGCCCAATAGGACACGGAGATGCTCGGCACTCCCTCCGGGGCGAGCACGAGGGCGTACTGGTTTCCGGACGAGGCCCGGAAGACCAACCAGGAGCCGATCAGCAGCGCGAAGTCGAGCCCGTAGCGTATCCACCACATGGAGCCCGTACCGCGCCGGGATCGGAGGGTGTCCGCGACGGTCACGGTGCGCAGGTCGCGCAGTGCGGGGACGAGCACCGCTCCGGCAGCGATCCCAGTGCCCAGCATGAAGGCGAGGGCGTACCAGGTGATCCACGAGCCCGCCTGTGTCCCGAATGAGGTAGAGCCGAAAGCCACGTGCCCCGTCAGCGCGGCCACTCCGAGTCCGGCCAGGCCGCCGATGACACCGACGAGGCCGGCTTCCCAACCCGCCAGGGCCGTGATGCGCCGTGGCCGCATCCCGCGCAGCCGCAGCAGGCCCTGTTCATGACGACGACGTTCGCCGCCGGCGGCGGCCACGGAAGCGGTCAGCGCAGCAGCCAGCACGGCGCCGGGAACGCCCAGGAACAGGAAGAGGATCTGCGCGTAGAGGGCGTCCTGGCGGGCGGAGTCGAGGGCTGCACCCAGGTTGTTCCCCACGAGGGCTCCGCCTGAAGCGTGGGCTTCCAGATTGCGGGCGGCTCCGGTCACTGCAGTGAAGGCAGCGGCAGGGTCGGCAGGCAGCCGCGCGTCGCGGGAGGCATGGATCTGGGTGGTGACGGCCGCTCCGCTCGCGTGGACGATCAGTGCGTCGAAGGCGCCGGACGGCAGCAGAACGACGTTGTCGGGAGGCGCGGTCGGCTGGGACTGAGCGGGGGCCCCGACCTTCTGGAACAGCGAGTCGGCTTGAGGGAGATCAACGACGCCGGCCACCCGGACCTGTCGCGTTCCTGCCCCGGACAGTCGGATACCGATGGTGTCTCCGGGAGCGACGTGCAGGTTGGAGGCCGTCTGTTGCGCCAACAGGACCCCTTGTCTCGCGCCGGCCAGGGGCCGGACTTCGCCCGGGAAGAGCCGCTCGTAGCCATTGGGGATGCCGAGCACCATGCCGGGGCCCGTCGTCTGTGTGCTGGCGTTGGTCTGTGCCGTGAACCCGCTGCTGTGGGCATAGCCGACAGGGACGGCGATGCGGGTGCCGGACGTATGCCGGACCAGGGACAGAATCTGTTGGGCGTCTGTGCCGGGCTGCACCTCGACCTGCCAGTCGACAGCGACCGAGCGCAGGGCGCGCTGAGTCATCGTTGCCTTCGAGGCGGTGAGGAAAGATCCGAGTGCCGCGATGAGGGCGACGGCCAGCGCAATCCCCCCAGCGGCGGCCAGGAGCCGACCCGTGCGGTGTCGGGCCAGGCCGCGGACCCATGCGGTGTTCATCAGGGGGCCTCCGTGTCGGGTGCGGGGTCAGCCGCGGCCATCAGGCGTCCGTCGCGCATGTTCAGCTGGGTGGTCAGGCGCGTGGCGATCGCCGGGTCGTGGGTGGTGACGACCAGGGCTGCGCCTGTGGTGTCGGATGCGGTCAGCAGAGCGGTCAGGACATGTGCGCCTGTGGCGTGGTCGAGCCGTCCGGTCGGTTCGTCGGCGAGGATGAGGCGGGGGGACTGGGCAAGGACGCGCGCGGCCGCAACGCGCTGCGCCTGCCCACCCGAGATCTCCTCCGGCAGCCGGTCGGCGAGATCGGCCGCGTCCACCAGGGCCAGCGCCGCAACGGCCTCTTGGCGCGCCTGCGTGTCCGCCATCCCGGCGAGCACCAAGGGGAGGGCGGTGTTCTCCGCAACGTCGAGGGCTGGGATCAGGCTGTCTCCTTGGAAGACGAGCCCGATGTGCCGGGGGGCGTCTTGCAGTCCGGGCCAGATGACGGTCCCGCTGGTCGGCTGCTCCAGGCCGGCCAGAAGATGCAGCAGGGAGGACTTGCCCGAACCCGAGGGGCCGACGATCGCAAGCCGGTCGCCTGGCTTCAGGGACAGGGTGGCCCCGTGCACGGCGACCACGGCGTTGGTACCCCGGCCGAAGGTGAGGGCAGCGTCCTGGCAGGAAACCAGAGTTTCCGCAGGGAGCTCGGATTCCGGGGCGGAGAGGCGAGCCTGGGTGTTCTGGCGATTCAGGGGGTTCTGGCGGTCATGCGGCGACATCGCTCGCCCTCCCGTCGTCCAGGGCGATCACCCGGTCGGCGACCCGCACAGCCTCTCGGCTGTGCGTCACGATCAGCACCGCACAGCCGAGGCCGGCGCGAGCGCGCAGCATGCCCAGAATCCGTCGTTCGGTGTCGCCGTCCAGTTCGCCGGTGGGCTCGTCCGCGAGGAGGACATCGGGAGAATTGGCGAGCGCGACTGCCAGCCCCGCCCGTGCCAGCTCGCCGCCGGACAGTTGCTGGGGCAGCGCGTGCGCTCGACCTGTCAGACCGACCTGTTCAAGGAGGTCCAGGGCGGGCACGCCGGGCCGGCCGCGAACGGAGCTTTGCGCGAGGCGGACGTTGTCGAGCACGCTCAGGTGGGGCACGAGATTGCGACTCTGCAGGAGTACGCCGATGTGGCGTGCGCGTAGCTGAGCCCGCTCCGTCTCGGGGCGGTGACTGATGCGCACGCCGGAAACACGTACTTCGCCGCCCGAGGGCTCGTCGAGGCCGGCCAGACACGACAACAGAGTGGACTTTCCCGCCCCGGACGGCCCGACGACAGCAACCGTCTCACCGCGCCCGACTTCGAGGGACACCCCGCGCAGAGCGAGGGTCTCCTCTTCCCCGGCGCGGAAGAACCGGTACAGCTCGCGCGCGGCCAGGGCCACGCCCGACGGATGCGGGAACGAGGGCTGTGACGGAGGGGGAAGCGGGGAGCGGGACTCTTGAACGGACACGAGAATCCCTCTCACTGCCATGCGAAGGAGTCGCTGATGATGCGCCAGGGGTCCACGTTGTCTGCGTTGACGGGCCCGGACAGCGTGAGGTCCACCTCGTGCCCCTGGCGGTAGAAGGCGTACCGCTCGAACGCGTCGCGAACAACTTTGCCTGTCACCGGATCGGGGGCGGAGTCGCCCTGGTACTTGAGGAGGACGACCGGTCCGGCATGCCGCTTCACCTGTGTCACTTGTGCTCCGCTGAACTTCGGTACCTGGCCGCTCAGTTGTGGAACGACCTTGTTGGTGACGGAAGCGACGGTGGGCGCGGAGGATGTCGAAACGGTCTCGACGCGAACGCGATTCAGCTTGTCCGTGAAGACGGCAGCGGTACCTCTTTGCGTGCGTGCCCATCCCTCGGGCACCTTGATCGTGAATCCGCTACCGGTCGGCCGGTAGGGGACGTAGGCCTGATTGTCAGGGATGTCGCCGGGCGGATTCGACTCGGTGGGCGCGGCAGCGTTGCCGGCCATACTGGCCGGGGCGGAGCCAGAACCCGATCCGGCGGAGGATCCGGAGCAACCGGTCGTCACCGCTGCGAGGAGTACGACTCCGACCACCCCGTAGATACGTGCGGGTGTCATGACCACTGCCTTCCTGGGGAAGTATCTGAGGGCCACCCGGGAGCGGGCGGACGGTCATGACAGCGACGCTAGGCATCACCCGGTAAGGGGTCCGCTCGGCGAGGGTTAGACGACGGCAAAACCGCGTGGCGGGCCCCCTGCCAGAGCTCCCCGGCCCCGCATGATGAGGTCATGAGACAGCGTGTCGTGCGGGTGGCGGTCACCGCGGTGCTCGTTGCGCTGTTCCTCCTCGCGATTCCTCTGGCACTCGCGATCAGGTCGTCGCTGTACGCCGATCGACGCGACAGCCTGGAACGGTCGGCACTTGCCGCGGCCGTCCGCGTCAACCCTGACTACGCGGCCGGTGACCCCGTGGAGATGCCGCCGCCGGGGGCGGGCGAGCGCCTCGGCCTCTACGACCCGGCCCTCAGGCTGCATGCCGGCAGCGGACCCCGGTCCGGCGACGCCGCGGTACGCCGGTCACTCGACGGCGTCATCGCCCATGTCGATTCGGGCGGCGAACTCGTCGTCGCCGTGCCCGTCTCTCATGACGAGAAGGTCATCGGCGTGGTTCGGGCGTCCTCGGCTGTGTCGGCTGTGCGTGACGACGTCCTTGTCGGCTGGGCGGTACTTCTCGCAGCAGCTGTGCTGGCCCTCGCCGTCGGTGTCTTCGTCGCCCGGCGCCAGGCACACGCTCTGGCGCAGCCGCTGGAGGAACTGTCCCGCCACTGCCAGGCGGTCGCCGCAGGAGACCTGGCCTCCCGTGCCGCGCCGAGCACCATCGCGGAAATCGACCAGGTTGCCCGCACACACAACGACATGCTGCACAACCTGTCCGAGCTCCTGAGGCACGAAAGAAATTTCACGACCAATGCCTCGCATCAACTACGAACTCCGCTGACCGGACTTCAGCTCACCCTGGAAGCAGGCCTCGCCCAGGATGACGACCGCCTGCTGCGACCTGTCCTCGAAGAGGCGCTGGCAGGCACTCGGCGTCTGCACCGCACAGTGGAGGAGGTGTTGCGCCTGGCCAGTGCACCACGCCCGCGAAACCAGGCGACACCGCACCGGCCGGTGGCAGAGCTTCTGGAGGAGACGGACGCCCTCTGGCACGGTCTGTTCGCTCAGGACGGCAGGCGCTTGGAGTGCAGCGTCCACGACCTCCCGGCCGACCTGCGTGTCCCGGGGGCAGCCGTTGCAGAGATTCTGGGCGTCTTGCTGGACAACGCACGCATGCATGGGCGCGGGAGCGTCCGCGTCGCCGTGCGGGACCTTGAGGAAGCCGTGGCCGTCGATGTCACCGACGAGGGCGTCATGGGCGAAGAGCCGGCGCGACTGTTCGCCCGCGGTCACACGGGTGGTGCTGCGAGCGGCACCGGCATTGGTCTTGCCCTCGCACGAGATCTGGCCATCGCCGTGGGGGGACGCCTGTTCCTCGCCTGTGCCGATCCCACGACGTTCACCTTGCTTGTCCCCGTTCGAAAGGAGCGACGGGACATGAAGAGGCCGAACGGGGATGGCGAGATGCAAGATGGCCGGGACGGCCCAGACCGGTGACGTGGGGCCAATAGGCCAAGGTCGCACTCGGCAATGGAAGTTGTCCGATATGAAGGAGAAAGAACTTCTGGTTCCGCGGGTGAATCCGTAGACCGGTGGGAGATCCGCCTGGGCCAACGCCGACTACCCGTACGCGGCGCGCCACCGCTTTGCCAGGAACTTGTCAGTTCCAGCGGGACGGCAAGAGACAAACGTAAAGGCAAGGAGAGTTCTCTCCTTGCCACTCTCAACGTATAGCGCACCGGGGGGCTTGCGGCAAGACCCGGGTGGTGGCGCAGAATCGTCGGCCGAAGCCACAACCTGCGGAAATGAGGGCACGACGTGCGTGTGTTGTCGACGCATGGGGGACGCGGTGACGTCGAACCAGTGGTGGGACCGGCAGTGCGATCGCGAGCGCTCGGGGCTGTGGTGCGGGGGTGCGCGCCGCCCGAGGGGGCGGAGCGGCCCGCCGACTCGTCGGAGGGACGCCAACCAGCGATGAGGACGTGCCCGGCAAGAGGTTCGACAGAGCTGGAGGCGCCGGTCATTCGATCGGCCGGTGCAGTGCAACGGAGCACGGCTGCCTCGGAGGTATCACGATGATCGAGCAGTACGTGTGGGATCTTCAAGAGGTTGACGAGAGGCAGGTCGCGGTCGTTGGCGGCAAGGGCGCGCACCTGGGCGGGCTGTCGCGGATCGAAGGCATCCGCGTGCCGGGTGGCTTTTGCGTGACGACGGACGCCTTCCGGCGGATCATGGCGGAAGCGCCGTCGATCGACGATCGGCTCGATCAGTTGTCGCGCCTGAACCCGGACGACCGGGAGGCGGTCCGCACGCTCAGCGCGCAGATTCGCCAGACCATCGAAGCGATTGCCGTCCCGGGCGATCTCGCGGCGGCGATCACCCGCGCGCTCGCCCAGCTGGGCGAGCAAGCCGCCTACGCCGTCCGATCCAGCGCGACGGCTGAGGACCTGCCGACGGCCTCCTTCGCCGGCCAGCAGGACACGTACCTGAACGTTGTGGGGGCGGCGGCGATCCTCCAGCACGTCAGCCGGTGCTGGGCCTCGCTGTTCACCGAGCGGGCCGTGACCTACCGCCAGCGCAATGGCATCGACCACCGTACGGTCCACATGGCCGTGGTCGTGCAGCAGATGGTCTTCCCGCATGCGGCCGGCATCCTGTTCACGGCCGACCCCGTCACGGGCAACCGGAAGGTTGCCACTGTGGACGCCGGCTTCGGACTCGGCGAGGCCCTGGTTTCCGGCCTGGTGAACCCGGACGTCTTCAAGGTGCGACACGGAGAAGTCGTCGCCAAGGCGATCGCCGCCAAACAGCGTGCCGTTCACGCCCTGGCGGCCGGCGGTACGCAGGAAGTGGCGATCGAGGTGCAGCGGCAGGAGCAGCCGGCGCTGACGGATGCGCAGGTCGTGCGGCTCGTGCAGCTCGGGCGACGGATCGAAGCGCACTTCGGCCGCCCGCAGGACATCGAATGGTGCCTGGTCGACGATGGCTTCCAGATCGTTCAGAGCCGGCCCATCACGACGCTGTTCCCCATCCCCGAGACCGGCGACCAGGCCAATCACGTCTACGTCTCCGTCGGTCATGGGCAGATGATGACCGACCCCATGAAGCCCCTGGGGCTCTCCATGTGGCAGCTGACGGCCATGGTGCCGATGCACGAGGCCGGGGGGAGACTGTTCGTCGACGTCACCCGGCGGCTGGCCTCGCCCGCGAGCCGCGCCGGCCTCCTGGACGTCATCGGGAGGGGCGATCCGCTGACCAGGGACGCTCTGGAGACTGTCCTCGACCGCGACGATTTCGTCCCGTCGCTCCCGGACGCGGGTCCCGGCGGGCCGCCGGGCGGCGGTGCATCCGCCCCGATCGAGACCGATCCGGCCATCGTCACCGAGCTGATCGAGCGCAGCCAGGTGTCCATCGCCGCCCTGGAGCGCGACATCCGGACGAAGACCGGACCGGCGCTGTTCGACTTCCTGCTGGAGGCCTTCGAGGAGCACAAGCGGGTCCTCAGTGATCCGCTGAGCATGCAGGCGATCATGGCGGGGATGGAGGCGACGTGGTGGCTCAACGACAAGCTGCAGGAGTGGCTGGGCGAGAAGAACGCGGCTGACACGCTGACGCTGTCCGCCCCCGACAACGTCACGTCGGAGATGGGACTGGCGCTGCTCGACGTCGCGGACGTGATCCGCCCGCAGTCGGAGGTGGTGGCGTTCCTGCAGGGCGTCGAGGACGAGGGCTTCCTGGACGAGCTGGCGAAGTTCGCTGGCGGGACCGAAGCGCGCGACGCCATAGAGGCCTACCTCGACCGGTACGGCATGCGTTGCGTCGGCGAGATCGACATCACGCGGCCGCGTTGGCGCGAGCGCCCCACCACGCTCGTGCCCGTGATCCTCGACAACGTCAGGAATTTCGAGGCGGGCGCCGCCGAGCGGCGTTTCGAGCAAGGACGGCAGAAGGCGCAGAAGAAGGAACAGGACGTGCTGTCACGCCTGCGGGCCCTGCCGGACGGGGAGCAGAAAGCCGACGAGGCCAAGCGGATGATCGACCGGGTCAGAACCTTCATCGGGTACCGGGAGTATCCGAAGTACGGCATCGTCAGGCGCTACTTCGTCTACAAGCGGGCCCTGCTGGAGGAGGCCGAGCGTCTCGCGCAGGCTGGCGTGCTGCCCGAGATGGAGGACGTCTTCTACCTCACGTTCCAGGAGTTCCACGACGCCGTACGCTCGAACCAGGTGGATGACCAGCTCATCCAGCAGCGCAAAGACGCGTTCCGGTCGTACCACGCGCTCACACCGCCGCGGGTGCTCACATCGGATGGTGAGGCCGTCACCGGGGCGTACCGGCGCGACGACGTGCCGGCCGGCGCCTTGATCGGCCTACCGGTCTCCGCCGGGACCATCGAGGGAAGGGCCCGCGTCATCCTTGACATGGCGGAGGCCGATCTCGAAGCGGGCGACATCCTGGTCACGCCCTTCACGGACCCCAGCTGGTCGCCGCTGTTCGTCGGAATCGCGGGCCTGGTGACGGAGGTGGGCGGGCTGATGACCCATGGCGCAGTGATCGCCCGGGAGTACGGCTTGCCGGCCGTCGTGGGCGTGGAGCAGGCCACCCGCCTGATCCGGGACGGGCAGCGGATCCGCGTGCACGGAACCGACGGGTACGTCGAGATCCTGCCTTGACCGACCACACCGAGCAGCCCCATTCGCAGCTTCCGGCTGAACAACGCCGAGCAGTCGATCCCTGCGGCACCGGGGTCTCCCCATGCCGACGGCAGCAAACGGCCTGGTCACCGCGATGGTCCTGATCGTGACAACCTGACCGGCCAGCTGTCCGGTGGGTGATCGAGGGAGTAGGAAGAGCCTCTGAGCTGCAACGATAGGACGTGCAGTGGGGTCCTGCACGTGGTAGCGGGAGAGGCACTTCCCAGGTGGATACCAGAGCGGGATGACCAGCAGAGGGATCGCCGGGAGCCGTGTCAGCCGCACGGGCAGTGCGCTCGGGCGCCTCAGGACGCGGCCCAGCTCACGGACAGTGACCTGGAGACCGGAGCCGAGAACAGCACCGACGACGGCAGGCATGGGGCGGCGGTCAGCAGCAGGCGCAGGAGTGGCCCGGGCGTGGCGTACCCACGGACCGGGCGAGGGAGAAGTACGGCGGCGCGGCCCGATCGGCGCCGTAGCCAGGCGGTCGCCCGGTCGGAACGTGCTGGGGTAGTGGTCGGCACGGCGCGATGCTGCTCATGCGGCACGAGTGGGGCCGGTGACGGTGGCAGTCAGGATGCGTTCAGGTAACCGATGGCACAGTCGGGCGGCATGACCTATGAAACGTCTGAAAATCCGATGGTTCCAGGGGTAGGCACCCAGCAGCGAACTGGCGAGCAGCCGGCCGGGGCTGGCTCTCATCGCCTTTCACCCGAGACCCTTCGGACGCCTGCCAGGCAGATGCTGAACAAGGTTCCCGAGGTCACGATCTGGTTCTGGATCATCAAGATCTTGTGCACCACGGTCGGCGAGAGCTTCGCCGACTGGATCAACATGAACCTCGGCGTTGGCCTGATCAACACCGCATTGATCTTCACCGCCGTGCTGGCAGGCGTCTTGGGCTGGCAACTCAGCACCAAACGCTACATCCCGTTCGTGTACTGGCTCACCGTGGTGGTGGTGAGCGTGACCGGCACTCTCTACACCGACATCCTCACCGACAGCCAGGGCGTTCCCCTCGCACTGAGCAGTAGTGTGTTCGCCGCCGTCCTCGCCGTTGTGTTCGGCATCTGGTACGCGCGTGAGCGGACCCTGTCGGTCCACAGCATCACCACCCGTCCCCGTGAACTGTTCTACTGGCTCGCGGTCCTGGTCACTTTCGCTCTCGGCACCGCCACCGGCGACTGGACCCTCGACCTGACCGGCTGGACCCCGGGCGTCTCCGTGCTCCTGCCTCTCGGGTTGATCGTCGCGATCGTCCTGGCCTGGCGCCTCGGCGCCAACGCAGTGCTCTCCTTCTGGCTGGCCTACATCCTCACCCGCCCGCTCGGCGCCAACCTCGGCGACTGGCTCGGCTCGCCCGGCGGCGACGGCGGCCTGGGCCTCGGCACCGCGGTGACCAGCGTGATCTTCCTGGCCGCGATCCTTGCTACGGTCGTGTACCTCACGCTCAGCCGGAGCGATGTGATCGAAACCCACGACCCGACCGATGTCCCCCGAGCGCTGAACCCGGCGCGCGAGCGGATCATGCTCGGCTACTACGCCGTTGTAGCGGTCGCAGCTGCGGCGCTTCTCGCCTGGGCGCACCATCAGCCCCACGCGGCCGCGGCCGGCGAGGATGACGCCCCCGCGCCTGTAACCGCCCATCTCACCCCGGAGCAGGCGACGTCACCGTTCCCTCCCCGTGAGATCGCGAAGTTCCGCACGATCACAGCTGACACGCTGGCAAGGCTCAATTCGGGCAATCAGCGAGCCGCGACCACCCGAGTGACCGACCTCGAGACCGCCTGGGACGATGACCAGCCCACACTCGAGCCCAAGAGCGAGCAGGCGTGGCACTTCCTCGACAGCGAAATCGACCAGGTCCTGACGGCACTACGCGCCCCGAACCCCGACAAGGCCGCCGAGGCCAAGGCACTCAACACGCTCCTCACCTCACTCGGCTGACCAATCGAAATGACGGACTGCCCCGACACATCCCCTGTGTCGGGGCAGTCAACATCCCGTTCAGGGCAGCCAACAATCGCAGTGACGCTGGGATTCCACAGTGCAGCATTGGATCACCCCTCCGGCTCACCGCTGCCGTCACGGCGACCGGCTCGGCACCGAGCAGCCGGTTACGTCACACAAGACGTCAACGGACCCTGCGTCGACCTCGAAATGGCCTACATCCGGGATCGAAAGTCCGGCGTGTCGACGAGACGTTGGCGCGTGTCGGGTCGCCCGTACGTCCTGGCTTGCCCTGCCGTCGGAGCCTGAACGTCAGTGTTGAGCAAGCCACCGCTGCGAACGTCGAGACGAGCCCGCCGAGCAGCAAGGGCGAGCGTGCGACGTAGCAGTCGGAGACGAGGCCGACCAGTGGTGCGCCGACGGGGGTGCCGCCGAGGAGTACGAGGAAGTAGGCGGACAGGACACGGCCACGCAGATGCGGTTCCGCGTGGAGCTGGATGAGAGAGTTGGCGGTCATCGTGACGGTCACGGAGGCGTAGCCGGTCGGAACGAGCAGGGCCAGGAACGTGTCGTAGCCGGGCAGCAGGCCCAGAGTTGCCTCCAGCAGACCGAAGACGACCGTGGCAGTGATCAGACGCCCTGCCGTGGGCGGCCGTTTGATCCTTGCGCCGACTATCGACGTGCCCGGCTTGCTTGCCGAACATCTCAATGCCACCGAGGTCGCCGAGATCCGCGAAGCGCTGCGCGGTGGCAGGAGGATCCGCCGCGGGCAGGGCTACTCGGTCCGCGTCAGCGCACCGCTCGCGCTCCACCAAGCCGCACTCAAGCAGTGCGCCGCACTCGCCGACGGTGGCTCCACCCCGGCCGGGCGCAAGGCGTACCGCACGTATGCCGACTCGGATCGCTGCAGTGTCAACGGCTCCCTAATGATCTCCGGCGGACAAGACTCTTCCCCGATGGCGCCCGGCTGCCGTCACTGCAGTGTTTCTCCTGGTGCTCGTTCTGCGGATTCGGCGAGCTGGGCGGCCAGATGCTTGAGCGCCTGCCGTAGTTCGTCGGGATGGTGGATGGTGAAGGGCCATTCCAGGGAGGCAAGCAGGTGCGCCATACCGTCCAGCCGTTCTGCCCGCGCGTGCATCAGGACGCCGGTGGGCTGGGCGGTGAGGGTTACCGCTGAGCGAGGCAGCCGGCGGGCGATCTCATCGAAGGGGCCATGGATCGTCACCTCGACCCGCCAGCGGTAAGGCCCCTGGGCGAGGGTCGAGGTCAAGTGGGCCACGGGGTCGAAGCCGTCGGGTGCGGTGAAGCTGTCGGCTCGGGAGGTGACGGAGGCGATGCGGTCGATGCGGAAGGTACGCAGACTGTCGCGGAGGTGGTCATGGCCGACGACGTACCAGCGGCCGGTGTGAAAGACCACGCCGTAGGGGTCGATGTCGCGTTCGGTGTGTTCCTGGCGCCAGGACTGGTGGCTGATACCGACGGTCGTGCAGGCGCGGGAAGCCTGGGCCAGAGCCAGCAGGACGCCGGTTCCGGGTGCCTGACCGATCACGGCGTTGGCGGTGAAGGACAGGGTCTCCCGCATGGCGGCGAGCGGTTCGCGCAGGGCGTGCGGAAGCACCCGCTCGATCTTGGCCAGAGCACCGGCACTGGCCGGCGCGGCAGTCCCCATGCCCAGACGTTCTGCCGCGAGCAGGCCAAGGACCACGGCGAGAGCCTCGTCGTTGGTGAGGACCAGAGGTGGCATCCGGTAGCCGCGGGCCAGTCGGTAGCCGCCGTAGCGGCCGCGTGCGGCCTCCACAGGGATGCCCAAGTCGCGTAGGTGAGACGTGTACCGACGCACCGTGCGGACGTCGGTGTCCAGACGGTCGGCCAGCTCCGCCCCGGTGAGCCGGACGTTGGACTGGAGGAGTTCCAGCAGGGTCAGCACACGGGTCAGGGGATGCGACATGGATCACTCGGCATTTCAGGGCGGATTCTGTCCTGTATCAACTTTACGCTCCCCGCAGTACCGACTTCTGGGAGAGCACATGGCCACCTTCGTACTCGTTCCTGGCGCCTGGCTCGGGGCATGGGCCTGGGAAGACACCGCCCGTGCTCTGCGGGAGGGCGGCCACACGGCGCTGCCACTGACACTGACCGGCCTGGCCGAGCATGCAGACCAGGGCGGACCCCAGACAGACCTGGACACGCACATCGCGGACATCACCGGATTCGTCGAGCGAAACGATCTACGCGACGTCACGCTGGTCGCCCACAGCTACGCGGCTGCTCCGGTGACCGGGGCACCCGTCATCCATGAGCTCACCCCGCCGCTGAGCAAGCAGGCATCAGGGATCGCAGCCCAGGTGTACGCCCGGTCGCACGATCTGGAACAACTGAA
>NZ_JBEXYL010000139.1:0-15534 GCF_040630895.1 Streptomyces sp. NPDC005728 | reverse complement strand
CGGGCCGGCTACCGCCTCCTCCGCCACCGCATCCTGCTCAGCTGACACTCCCGCGGGCCCAACGATCAACGGCTACGAAAATCTTGGAAGACCCGCTCGTTTGACAGTCCCAGCAGGTCAGCCCACCGACCACCGATCACAAAAACCGCTCCTGGACAGACGCATTGCGGAAGCTCGGCGTGAAGTGGGCGGCAGCGTAGGCGCTACGGATGGCAGTCCGGCCGTGGGCGGCCACCCGTCGCGGGCGTTGTTCTGGCCTAGCTGCCGTGCTGAATTGTGAGGTCCAGGCCGGCGGATGCTACGCCGATCTGCGCGAGTCCGCCCATCACAGTGTCGAATAGCGAGCGGCAACTCGTGCGGGTCACTGACCGTCGAACGCGATCGGCTCCTGGCGGAGCAGGTCGGGGCGGGCTTCAGCAAGGTCGAAGGCGTGCTTGAGGCCCTCCAGGAGGGCGGGCTCGATCCAGTAGATGCGCCTGCGGTCGTCCCGCTCAAGGAGGTTGGACCGGCTGTCGGGGCCGACCCGGCGTCGTACGGCGCGGATGCTGGTGAGTGTGCCGCCGATCCGCTCGATCGGTGTCTCGGGGTGCACGGCGAAGTGGTCCTGGACTTCTTCGTAGGAGGCGGTGCCGTCCACTTCGACCAGGCGGCGCAGCACGGCCCGGGCGCCGGGGACCACGGCGGCGACGGTGTCGAACAGCATCCGCTCCGTCCAGCCCTGCCCCAGGCTCACCGCTCAGGGTCGCCGGGCCCGGCCGGGGCACCGCCGCGGGGGCATCGGGCCAACTGCTCGCCACGGCGGCGGGGTTGAGGCCGTAGGCGGCCTGCACGGCCGCGATCGCCTGCTCGTAGGTATCGGTCTGCGTGTCTATCGTCAGCTGCACACCCTCCCTTGTACCGGAGTCACGGTGGCGGCCGGATGCCTGGCGGGTCCGCGCCCGGAGGTGCAGCTCAATCCAAGGGGTGGGGTGCGCCTGATGAACCGGGCGTCCTCCAGACAGGGCTGGACGGTGGCGATTCAGTTCAGGTCGGTGAACAGGAGGATGCCGAGTTGCCCGCCGGAAAGGACGCGATGCGGCCGGCGGCGGCGTGGCGGATCGGCGGCGCAGTGGTCGAACGTCCCGGGGGCGGCTGCCTGCGGTCAGCTTGTGTGCGCGGAGGGAGTGGCCGGCACATCGCAGCTGACTTCTGTGGGTCGCCTATGAAGTGACTGTAAATAGTCTTCAACTTCCATGATCTCCCCCCATAGGATCTTGCGCCTATGCGACCAATCGCACACCTGTTTGAGCCCTTACGGGGAAGGACACGAATCTTCGTGCATCGACATAAACGCTGGTGGTTACGTGCGGCTTTAGGCGCGATGCTGCTGACGCTGACCGGTGTCATGCCAGCCTCTGCCGAGACGGCCCCGATCGAGCCCAATACGGCCAGCAGCCTGTATCTGCCGCCGTCGGCGACGCCGGCCGCAGGACCCGAACTCCACGGCGACGCCCTCGCGGCTGCCGGTGGGCGGCCCGTCTCGGGCAAAACCCCGGAGGCCGGCCCGGCATGGAAAAAGGTGGGGGATACATGGCAAGTGGATCGCACCACCGTGACCCTGCGCAACACGGTGACCGACCCAGATGGCGACCAGAGTGATCTGACGTTCGACGTGTGGACCGTGAACACGGACGGCTCGCCGAAGGCACACCTCGACACCGATAAGAACCAGTACGGCATGCCCGTCTCCGGCTACGTCAAGTCCGGTGAGAAAGCCTCCGTCACCATCGACTACGGCTACCTCAAGCCCGGCTCGACGTACGCGTTCCGTACTTCCGCCTACGATGGCGGCCTGTACGAGACTGACTGGTCCCCGTGGGCGAAGTTCACGATCCGCAGCCACGCCGTCGACATCACCTTGCCTGAGCCCAACAAGGACGCGCCGGCCGTTGACCTGGACCAGTATCAGAAGCCGCAGGTCACCAACGACCATGTGAATTCATCCCCCGGCAACCCCGGCTCGCTGACCAGGGACGAGTTGCCGGCACCACTCGGCAAGGGCTGCAAGGAGACAGGCGCCAGGATCTACTGCGCCACGGTTGGCAGGCCTGCGGACATGACGCCTGACGAGCGTTCGCAGGTGGCAAAGGGGCTGCGCACCGTCGGTGTCTCCAGCCTCGTCTCCTGGTGCGACGGCGCTGCGGTCGGCCAGGACTACATCAAGCGCACCGAAGGCTGCGTGAAAAAGGCGAACGAAATCACCAACACGATCTATTCCAGACTTCCCAACGGGGAGATCTGGCCGGTGGGTCGCGCTATTTTCGCCTCGCAGATCGAAATCAAGACAGACATCAAGTCGAATACGTTCACCCAGCAGTGGACCTTGAAGCCTCTGTCCTTCCGTGACGCGGCCGGCGAGGCTTCGGAGTGGGGACCGCTCACCTTGCGGCCCAAGTTCAGCTGCGCCCCTCAGTGCGCCACCAGCGCCCCCACGTGGTCGGCGCCTCCCACCTGGCCGACGACCGGCGTTGACTACCACGAGGCAACCGCGACGTTCACGCACACCGTCAGCGGTGTACAGGCCGGCGGCATCGTTCCTGTACAGCTCATCTGGAAATGGGACAACACCGTCCCCAATCAGCTGCCGGACGCTTTCCCCGACGGGGACATCGGCAACTCGGTGCCTGATCTCGACATCCGCTGCGATGCCGTTTCCACGGCTACGCCGGGATGCGTGTTCTCCGCCTACAAGCCGACCTGGGTCATGAACTTCAAGAAGTTCCCGGCTTCCGTCGCACACGCCTGGCTGACACAGACCAAGCTACCCAACCACCCCGGAAGCCAGACAGCTGGCAAGCCGCTGCTGTACTTGCCGGCCAGCGGCTCCAGCACCGGGCGTACACCGACCCAGAACCGTGCCGTGATCTGTCCGTCAAGTTGGGCCGCAAAGTCAGGCAACCCCGACACGACCACCCTCCCGGGCAACACGCCCAGCGGGAACGACCCGCTGTCGTGCGACGAGTTCGCCTATGCCGCCACCTACAACAGCGGCGGCATGCCGGCCCCCGACGGACTCAACCCGGTCTCTTCGGGTAATCAGTGTGTGCAGACATACTCACAGCGCACCCAGACCGATGTGTGGCACTTCTATGACGACATGCGCCAGGCTGCACCAACGTGGAAGGAAGTCTGCGGACGCTCCACCATGTCGAACTGGATGAACACACAGTCCATGCAGCCGTTCCCGTCGCAGTTCACGCAGCCGAACCGGATGCTCGAAAAGGACGCCTACTGGTACTACGCCCCCGAATTCTCCGGGTGCAGCGCAACCGCAGCGACCGTGAAGTGCACGGTCAAGTGACCTGAACAACCTGTGGGAGCGGTGCGCATCGACTACGGTGGCGCCGCCCCCGCTCCTTTCCTGACAGGAGATGCTGCTTCATGACCGACGGCCTTCAGTGGCTCGAAGACCCGGTTCCCCTCCCCGGCGGCTACTGCACCATCTTCGCGCGCGGTATCGATCCCGAAGACCTCGTACGGCGGCTCGTTCCTAATGCCGAGCCCCGCTTCATCGGCCTGCGCACACATGAAGCATTTGAAGCCGACCTGTTCCAGATCGACCGCAGCAAGCCCGTGGACACGACCGTGGGCGTCCGCTACGGATCGGTCGGTGACCTTTCTTTCTTCATCGGCTACGGCCCCTGGCAGGAGACCCTCAGCCAATTCGACACTCCTGAGATCTCTCACGGCGGTGCGCATACATACGAGCTCTATTTCATGGCCGAGCACCCGAACGTCCCTCCCCCGCATTTCCGTTACAACCATGACGGTGTGTACGAAGTGATGTGTGATCTCAACAACGACGACTGGGTAGGAGTCGTCAATGTCCTTGGGAACAACGCCGAGCTGGTCGCCGCACTGGAAGCCGACAAGCGGCGCCCCATGGAGATCCTGGAGCAGCGGTTCGGTCTGACTCTGCCGAAGGAAGCGATCCTCACCGGTACCCTGCCCGCCGCCGTCATCAAAACCTGACAGCAGCAAACCCTGCGGGGGTCCGCACAGACGCGAGGTGACCCGCAAACCCCCACCGCATGGCAGCACCACCACACAGCGGATCACCGTACGCGTTCGCGAGACCGGCAGGCCAGGAACCGCGCAGCCCTCCAGACCTCACACTGAGTAACAAGTTCCTGCGGGCCCGTCAGATGCACGAAAAGTGAAAGAAGAGGCTAACCAGCTCAAAAGCCCGCAGCCCGGCGAGGAACCGGAGGAATGCCGGGCCGGCAGGGATCCGGGGTACGTCCGTGGCGTCCAGTACGCGCTCTGAACGCCGGATGGCCCCGGCCGGCCGAACAGCCGGGGCCATATCCCGTGGAATCTCGTGCCGCGAGTGTGGGAAGCAGGGTCAGTGGTGGCGGCCATCGCCGTGGTGGCGGCGCCCGCCCCAGGAGGCGTCGTCGATGAAGCGGTCGTGGTCGTTGCGCAGGGTGGCCGTGTCGGAGGAGTTGTCCCACACGTAGTTGCGATCAGTGCGATGTGCCGGCTTCGTGGCAGTGAGCCAGCTGGGGATGTACCACCCCATGACAGCCGCGAGGTCGCGAAGTACCACCGCCGTGTCAGTGGCAAGCCCCCAGCCACAGGCCGACAACCAGCTGGAACACAGTTCTCCCACTCGACCGTGACTGACACGCTCTCGCTGACACGAAGCCGACACATCGCAGTTTGATCGCGCCCGCTGAGGCATAGGCGCGCGGGTGGGCGACAGGAGGCGTGGTGGCAGGAGGGGACGGGGGCTCGGTCGTGCTCTCAGAGCAGGAGAGCCTTGACGTGCTGCGCCGAGTGGTCCTCCCGGCGGCGACACGAAGCGCCGTCGCACAGCCCCGGCCGGTCGTGGTCGTCGTCGCCGGGCAGCCCGGCGCTGGGAAAACACAGATCGCCGACCTCGTCCAGGCGGTGCTGCACCGGCGCGGTGGTGCTGTGCGGGTCGGCCGGGACCTGTACAAGCCAGCCCACCGCCACTACGCGGGAGCCCTCGACTCCGATGTTCGAACGGCCGGGGCCCTGGTCCGCCCCGACACCGCCCGCTGGCAGGCCGCCGTCGAAGACGTCGTCCGCGAGCGGGGCTTTGACGCCGTGGTGGAGTCGGCGTTGGCCGACCCGGACGACTTCCGCGCTTCCTCCCGTGCTTACCGGGCCGTCCGTCACCGGATCGAGGTGGTGGCGGTGGCAACTGCGGAGGCGCTGAGCCAGGTGGGCATCGTCGACCGCTTCCTCACCGAGGACGCCTTCGGCGGCGGCCGGTACGTCTCCTGGGAGAACCACGACACGTGCGCGAAGAACATGCTGGCAACGCTGGCCGCCATCGAGGACGAGCAGCTCGCCGACCGCGTCACCGTTGTACGGCGCGACGGCACCGTGCTGTACGCCAACGAACTCAACCCCGACTGCGGTTGGCGACGTCGGCCCGCTGCCGCGCGGGCGGTGCAGCGAGAGCGGTCACGGCCGTGGACCGCGCCCGAGACCGCCTCTTTCCGCCGCGAGCTGGCCCGTACCGACCGGCGCGTACACGCCGAACTCGTCAGCGAGGACCGGCGCCTGGCCGTGCAGCGGGACACCGAGCGCGCGGCCGCCTGGTCCGAGCCGGTCCGCCGCATCACCCAGCCCCGCAGACGCGCGCCCGGCGTCGACTACCACCGGCTCTCACCCGACGAACACCGCTGGATCTTCGACGAGCTGATCGCCCCGTCGTACCTGAACCGCATCGTGCCCCGGGACGACCCGCGAGCCGTGTACGTCCTGGGGCAGCCCGGAGCGGGCAAGCTCCTGGCCGCCAGGATGGTCCGCCGCGCCATGCGGCCCGGCACGACCCGCCTGGTTGGCGATGACTTCAAGGCCTCGCACCCCGACTACTACCAGCTGCTGCGCGACGATCCCCGCAGCGCCGGGGCAGCGATCCGAGCCGACTACAAGGCGTGGTTCGCCCAGGCTGAGGAGTACGTACGCCTGCGGCGCGGCGACGTCCTGATCGAGGGCGCTCCCGGCAGCTCGGAGGAGTTCTTCGACAGCGCGCTGCCGTTTGCGACCACCGGCTATCCGGTCGAACTCGTGGCTCTGGCCGTACGGGAAGCTGACAGCCGTCTCGCCACCGCGCTGCGTTACGCCCGGGCGCTGCAGCGCGGCGGCACCGGTCGGTTCACCACTCGCGCCGGGCACGACACGTGCTTCCGCGCGCTTACCGACGTCGTTGCCGTCGCTGAGCGGCACCCGCAGATCGCCGCCGTGACCGTGATCCGCCGGGACGGCCACGCCCTGGTGCGCCACGAGACAGGCGGCGCCGGGCGGGCGTCGTGGGCGCTGACGGCGGAACGGCTCCGCCCGTACACCGAGCAGGAGGCCGCCGCGTTCCTCCGCCTCCACCAGGCGCTGCGCCAGGCGCTCCCGCAGCACCGGGCCGAGCTGGACGAGATTGCCGCGCTCGCCCGGCCCCTGATGCCCCTCGGGTGCAGCCGGCCCGCATTGACCGGCCGCACCCGCCGCTCTGGCCCCTGCCCGTCCCGCTACGGGCACCGGGCTACGACTCGTTGAGCTCCTTCAGCCGGGCCGCGTAGACGGCGGCGATCCGCTCGGCCTCCTCCGGGTCGGCGGTCGCCAGCTGCGCCTGGTCGGCGAGCACGGCCTGACGGCCGGCCTTCAGCTCCTCAATCCGCTCCTCGTCGGGCACGGGTGCGCGGCGCTCCTTGACGATCTGGGTGTTGTACCAGTTCACCACCTCCTGGAGGACGTCCTCCGATGCTTGCTCCTCGCCGCCCTCCAGGCCGGAGAACTCGGGGCTGGGGATGTCGGACACGGCTACCACCTTCGTGCTGATCTTGATAGGAAACGGCCATTGTCTCCCCGGCCGATTCCGGTGGCACGGTGCCCCAACGCGCCGCGTCCGTCGAACCGGGCTCCTTCGCGCTCTGCGGTATCCGGGGGATGCTTCCCCAAGGGGCCGAAGGCGGGCGTAGGTTGGGCCGAGATGATCACCGATACGGGGGTGGGCCGTGGCAGGCCGGGATCTCAGGGCGCTGTTCAGCACCAACGACCGCACGCTGGAGGCTGGAGAGGCGTTCACCAACCGCCAGCTTCAATGGGAGCTCGTCGCGGCCGCGCTCACCGGACACCTGCAGCACACCACCCACCCGGCCTTCGACGTCGAAGACCTCGAGGCCCCGCGCGACAACGTTATGGTGTTCCACGGGGTCGGCGGCATCGGCAAGACGACGCTGTCCCGCAAGGTGGAGGCGGCACTCGCCAGCGCCGAGCACAGGCCCGCGCAGTGGGGCGAACCCACCTGGGCCAGTGAGCGGATCCTGCCCATACGGATCGACCTGTCCCGCTCGGCCGGCACCTCTTTCGAGGACCTGGTGCTGACGATCCGGGCCGCCCTGAGCCCGCTCGGCAGCCCGCTGCCCGCCTTCGATGTGGCGCTGCGCCGCTACTGGGAGCAGCAGCACCCCGGCGAGTCGCTGGAGGAGTACCTGCACCGCGGCGGACTGGCCGGCCGGTTCGGAAAGGCGATGCCGCAGCAAATGCAGTCCGCCATGGCCGACGTCGCCCAAGCCCTCCTCCTGCCTGGAACCGTCGGTACAGCGATCGGCCAGATCACGGGCTCCCTCATCCGCGCACTGCGAGAGCGGCGGCAGACCGTACGGGCGCTCGCCGGCTGCGCGCGGCTCGCCGACCTGCTGGAGGCCGAACCCGACCTGGAGACGCTCTCCTTCTACCCGCACCTGCTGGCGTGGGAGCTCACCCAGCTGCCAGCGGACAAGAGGGTCACGCCGGTGATCCTGCTGGACACCTTCGAGGACGTCGGCGACCGCACTCACCGCGACCTGGAGCGCCTCATCCAGCGGGTGGTCTGGCTGATGCCCAACGCCTTCTTCATCGTCACCGGCCGGTCTCGCCTGCAGTGGACGGACACCGCCCTGCAGGGCCAGCTCGACTACACCGGCCCCGTCGCCTGGCCCGGCCTGGCAACCCCCGCCTCGTCAATCCCGGCCGCCCGGACGGCATCCGCCACCGTACGAGGCCGCGGGCGGCAGGTGCTGGTCGGCGACTTCTCCCCCGAGGACTGCGACGACTATCTCGCCCGCCGGCTCTCCTGCGACGGCCAGCCCCTCATCAGCGCGGAGACTCGCCACGTCATCACCGACCGCTCCCACGGCCTGCCTCTCTACCTGGACCTGTCCGTCCTGCGCTTCATGGAGATCCGTCGCACCCGCGAGCCGGTCCCGGCCGACTTCGACCACGACTTCGGCGCCCTGATCGCCCGCACCCTGTCCGACCTCACCCCCGACGAGCGCCACGTCCTGCGCTCCATCAGTCTGCTGGACGCCTTCGACCTCACCCTGGCCACCGCCACCGCCGGGCTGCCACACCAGGCACCGGCCAGCGGCTGATCGAGCGGCCCTTCGTCCGCGAGAACCCCTTCGGACTGTGGCCGTATCACCTGCACGGCCTGATCCGCTCCACCATCCGCAGCGCCGCCGACGCCACCGACGACCGCTGGACCGAGCGCGACTGGCAGCAGGCCGCCGAGCGCGCCCTGGCCGCCCTCGGCACCCAGTGGACCCTGGCTGAAGGCGCCGGGCGGGACCGGATGGTGCTGGTCGGCTGCCTGCGCCAGGGCCTCCCGCTCGCCCGCGACTTCGGACTCAACCTCGGCTGGCTCACCGACGCCGCCTGGGCTTACGTCAGCGACTCCGTGTGGGAGCCCATTGCCCCACCCGCCCACGACCGTGACACCGCCGCGCTGCGCACCCCGGCCGACGCGCTGGTGGAAACGCTCAGCACTCTGGCGCGCCGGCAACGCGAACACCGCGCCCACACCGTCGCCCGGCTCACCCCCGTCATCGCATCCGGCCTGCTGCCTCAAGACCTGCACGAGATGGCCCTCTACTATCGGGCCAAAGCCCTTCGCGACATCGGAGCAAGCGCCGATTCACGCCGCGACTACCAGTACGTCGCCGACGGCAGCGGCCGTCTCGCCCACAACGCCCGACGCGGCCTTGCCCAAGCCGCCCGCCTCGCCGGAGACTTCCCCACCGCACTCGCCGCCGCACAACACCTGGGCTGGGAAGGCCGCCACCAGCGCGTCCTCGGTGACCTGTACTGGATCCAGGGCCAGCCGCAACGCGCGGCCGAGGCGTACCTGGCCGGCCGCCTCGAAGCCGAACAGCACGCCAAGTCCGGCGAAGCCGCACACAACCAGGCACTGCGCGCCCTCGCCGTCGCGTTCACCGACCCCCATCAGGCCGACGACGAACTCGACCTGGCCCAGCAGCTCCTGGCTGGCCTCGCCCTGCGGGCCACAACGGCCAACGCCGGCATCGCCGCCCTCATCCGCGACGCGGGCGACTCCACGATCGATGACCGGGGCCGCGCCCTGCGCACCGAACTCGACGCCGCGGGCCTCACCTCGACGACCCCCACCCTCGACATCGCCCTCGCCTTTCACCAGGCCGTCCTCGACGACCACGACGCGCTCGCAGCCACCATCGACCGGCTCCGCCAGCAGACGAGGGACGGCACGTACGCCTACTACACCGACATCGCACACTTCATGGCCGACCTGCCCCTCCCCGAGCCCTCCGCCGCCCGCTGGATCGACGGCCAAGACGCCGTACGCGACCGGTGGCGCGCCCTCGTCACCGCCCGCCGCAGCCACCTGCACCCAGCCGACTGACCACCCGCGGCTGGCTCGTGATTGCTGCCTATGCACCGCCGTCCAGGACGTGCGGCCGGTCTCCAGTGCTGGCACCACCGAGTACGGCCAGCCGGGCACCATCTGATGCTTGCCCTCACCCCGCCCGAGGTATGGCAAAAGGCCCGGTCAGCACACGTGTTGGCGTCCGGTCGCAGCCACGGCGAGACATCCACCGCCAGCACGAGCCGACCGTCCGCCGCCCGTGGCAACGGCACCCCAGCCAGGACGCGACGCAGCCGGGCAACATCGATCCGGCCCTGGTTGAGTCCGCCGTACAGCGCTCCGTGCCCACGGCGGTGCTCGGGCAAGCGGTCTGAGCAACATCTGAGCTGCGCCAACGTACAACCGTTCGGCCCCAATGCCGGTCTCTTGTTCGCAGACCCCACGCACCACCGGCCACGCACCTCGCTTCGGCGCTCAGATCGCCACCGACTGAGCCCGCCGCCTGCGCGACTCACAAGGAGCCTCAGCACCCATGCCCGTCCGCACAACGGCTACGCTCGCCACCTTCCTGGTGGCGGGCCTCGTCCCCCTCTCCCTGCCCGTCGCGGCAGCGAGCGCCGCGCCCGCGAAGTTCGGCGACGACTTCAACGGCGACGGCTTCCGCGACTACGCGTACTCGAGCTTCAGTGCCAGAGGGGGCGGCGGCGTCACCGTGGTCTTCGGGACTGCCACCGGGCCCGGCCCCACGAAGCAGCGCATCACCCAGTCGAGTCCCGGTGTGCCCGGCGCAGACGAGGCCGATGACATGTTCGGCGAGGTACGGGCCGCCGCGGACTTCGACGGCGACGGATATGGCGACCTCGCGGTGGCGGCGACCGGCGAGAACGGCTTCCAGGGCGCCGTGACGATTCTCTGGGGCTCCCCCTCCGGCCTGTCCACGGGCACGACCCTCCCGAACAAGAACCCGGGCCGGAACAACTACATGGGCAAGGATCTGGCGACCGGCGACTTCAACGGGGACGGCAAGCAGGACCTGGCCGTCATCAACGAAGCCATGACCTACGTCTACCGCGGCCCGTTCAAGCGCTCCGGCACCACCGGCACCGTGACCAAGCTCGACAAGACATCGTCCTTCTACGCCTCGGCCCTGATCTCCGGCAAGGTCAACGGCGACAAGAAGACCGACCTCGCGATCATCGGTGACGTGATCAGCCCTGAATACGTCGCGTCCGACGTCTGGTTCATCAAGGGTGGCGCGAGCTCGCTCACCCCGGGCAAGAGCCTCCGCCTGGAGTCCGAGTCCGGCAACGGCGGCAGCGCCGAGCGCGGCGGCGACGGTGTCATCGCCGACTTCGACAAGGACGGCTACGGCGACATCGCCGTCGGCACATCCCTCTACTCGAAGCACAAGGGCCGCGTCAGCGTCTGGTACGGCTCGTCCGCCGGCCCATCCCGAAGCACCCGCCTCACCCAGTCGACCAGTGGCGTCGCCGGATCCCCCGAGAACCGGGACGAATTCGGCTCATCCATTTCAGCGGGCGACGTCAACGGCGACGGCTACGCGGATCTCGCAGTCGGCGTGCCGGGCGAGGAGATCGACGGCCAGGACTACGCGGGCGGCGTGCACATCTTCAAGGGGCGGGCGGGCGGCCTGTCCGGCGCCGGTTCGCAGTGGTTCGCCCGCAACACCCCTGGCGTACCGGGTCCGTTGACGGCCGACGAGCAGTTCGGTGGCGTGGTACGGCTGCGCGACACGGTCGGTGACGGAACGGCCGACCTGTACGTGAGCGGTGCCGGCTCTCTGCGGCTGCCCGGCTCAGCCAGCGGCATCACCACGGCGGGCGCAACGGAGTACAAGGCGGCGCCCATCGACAGCTTCCTGGAATGACTCCCCTAGACAAGTAGGAGCCTGTCTTTGAACACCCGTCGTCCGCCGGGAGCACGCGCGCAGCAGCGGTCGGTGCGCGCAGCAAGCGTGCGTGCCGGGCGCCGGGGCGCAAACAGGGGTTCAAAGACAGGCTCTGACGTTCTCAAGAACGCATCCGCTGCGCACCGATCAAGCTTGATGAGAATCTCTCAACCTTCGCTGCGACGGCTCAGATGCGGGCAATTCCCAGGGTCGGGTCAGTAGTCGCCTACACCGCGCCGCGGGCGCGCTCGGCCGGTTCCCCTACCGAAGACCCGGCTGTGCGGACCTGCGTGCGCGGCCATCGCACTCGCCGACCCGAGGGGGCGACCAGGCTGACGATGCGCCGGGTCGCCACGGAACTCGGCATACCGACAACACCTACTTATGGATTGAGATCCAGTACGCGGACCGGCTCGCCGATCCACCGGTCAGGTGCCGTCGTGGCAATGATCGCTCCGTCGGGACGGTCCGGGGTGGGCTGAGGGAGTGTGCTGCGGCCCAGGTGTTCTGCTGGGCCACGGCGAGGGCGGCGGGCAGGTCCAGGTCCAAGACGGCGATGCCGGGCGGGGCGGCGAGATGCTCTGCTGTACCGGGCCGGACACGGTCGGCTTCGACCAGTGCGCACGCCGGGACGTAGAGGAACCAGCCGGCCTCCGCGTGAGCCCGGTGGATTAACCGGGAGACGATGTGCATCGCATCGCTCACTGGGCCGCCGCCTGGGCCAGCCGACGATCAAGCTTGCTGTCGAGGTCACGCTCCTCAGCCGGAGTCGGCGCGTAGCCGGTCCACTCCTTCAAAGCGGCGCGGGTCTGCTCAGCGCTCGGCCCGCTCAGTCGGCGTAAGCAGGGTCTCAGCGAGACGGGCCAGGTAGGCGCGCAGCGACATGCCCTCGGCTGCCGCTGTGGCGGCGAGCCGGTCCCGGGCTTCCTCGGGGATACGGATGTTGGCGTCGGACATCATCGTGCTGCTGTCGGCCGGTCCACCGCGGGCCCGCGCGGTAATGGGAACGCGAGTTCTACGCCAACGACCTCGATGACCCCCGCGCTCTGATCGCCGTCTCCGCCGCCTCCAACCGGTCCAAGGCCGACCAGGACCCGTCCACCTGGCTTCCCCCGTCCGCTGGCTACTGGTGCACGTACCTCACCAACTGGGTAGCCGACAAAACCCGTTACCAGCTCGCCATCGACCCCGGCGAGCAGAGCGCGCTCGCCGAAGGCCTCGCCCGCTGCCCCGATCAGCCCATCACCGTGACCCTCGCCCGCTGAACGAGCGGCAGGGCCCGTCACCACGGGGGAAAGTGACGGGCCCGGCCAGCACCACGGTCCCACACCCTCATCCGATGCGCGCAATTCCATCGGTGAAGCCGGCGTATCAGAACAAGCCTCGTGCTCATTTTCAGAACTGGCCGATATAGAACGCCAGTTCGTCTCAGAGCTGTCTGTCCTGACGATTTGACCCGTGATGTGATCACCACGAGTGACAGACCTATCACAGGCGTCACTCGGCATCGATCACCACGGGGAGACATTCGTGCGTTTCAGATACAGAAAGATACTTTCGGCTGGGGCAGTCACTCTGGGGCTGCTGAGCGGCTTCCTGACCACCGCGCAGGCCTCCACATCCACCTCGACAGCCGCGCCGGCTCCGGTGTCCATCACGGCGAAGACGACAGCTGCCCAGGCGAGGGCCGCCTGTGATGCCCAGCTGAAGGCCGCCCGCGACGCCAGCAGCAGCAAGCCGGTCGCCTGCGTCACCTGGGGGACGACGAAGCCCACCGCCGCTGAGCGCCGGGCCGCCATCAGCGCGTGGCCGACACCGAGGTGGTGCGAGGACCACGGCGCGAACAACACCTGGTACGTCAACCGGTTCCAGGCCTGCGGTGTCTTCAAGGGTGACGTGACCGTGCATGACGTTCGCACTGGCCGGGTCACCGGCAAGATGCACTACCTGGCCGTCGGCTACTCCTACAGCAAGCGTGATATCAAGGCGTGGGCCTACCAGGTGGAACTTGTGCAGGTCAGCGCCTCGGGTGACGGTGTGGGCAGCAGCGCGAACGGGAAGGGCACCTGCGCGGGCAAGTGCAAGGTCACCGAGAGCAAGTTCCCCACGCAGGCGATGAGCAACAACAAGGAGTCCGTTGGGCAGTTCTTCTTCGACACCACCATCAAAACCACCCCCAAGGGACAGAAGGGCGAGGGCCAGGGGACGGCACACTGGAGGTTCACCAACCCCAAGTGGGCCGCGCCCACGAACGAGATGACGCTGGGCCAGCCGCCCGTGCGGTGCGACAACGCGCTGCCCGGCACCTCCAAGATCGGCTGCGTGATGCCGTACATCCCGGAGATGGTCTACGCCAAGCGCGGGGAGTACCCGGAGCTCGCCAAGCACATCGAGTACGCCCAGAACACCAAGCACCTGCCGGGCAAGCACGGCACCACGAAGTACCTGACCCGCCTCACCAACAAGGACAAGATCCGGCAGAACCGGAACAAGGCGTGCCCGTCCAGCCGGCCCCGGCCCGCGGGCAAGCAGTGCGACGAGTACCCGTTCGCCTCCACCTGGCAGGGTGCCTCCACCGGAGGCGGCAACTTCAGCTGGCGCATGATCAACGCCACGCAGAACGAGGAGGGCGGCAAGGCACTCGGCCGTTTCTACCTTTACAACCGGATCCTGGAGAAGGATAGGTTCCTCGTGTGGATCAAGCCCTGACCAGTCTTCGATCACCCGGGAACACGCCATGAGCGATCAGGCCGAGCAAGGGCACGGGCTCGTGCCCGTGCAGTACCACCAGTTCCAGATCAACGACGAGGACGGCCCCGCCGGCCCCGACCTGCCTCGCGAGCACAACGGGCTGGTCGTGGTGCAGGATGGCATCGCTACGGTCCACACCGGAATCCATACCGGCGACGTCGATGTCACCGTCGCCCTGCACACCGACGCCCCGCAGTCTTGGGACGCCGGGTGGGACGAGATTGTCGAAGTGTCCCTGCGTTCGGCGTCGGGAGAGCTGATGGTGCGTGGCCTGATGGACGACCTGGACGAGGAGCTGCCGGTGCTGTCCTTCGACGGTCCTGGCGACTACCGGCTGCGCATCCACGCCCGCGGCCGGGACACCGCCATCGACCTGGCCCCGGATGAGGTCACCGAGTGGTACCTCATCCAGGTATGGCCGGCACCGGCGCAGTCCGCGGCAGTGCTCCACCAGACCGACACCTACGGGGCATCCGTCCGCGCCCGCTGACCGACGCGTTACCCGTTGCCCCCTTGCACCCGCACTCAGACGGTGCCCGGGCGCTACGGCTGGTGTCTGGCTGGCATTGGCCGAGAGCCGTGCCAGGGACCGTGGCCAGAGCCTTGGCGACTACATCGCTGGCCTCGTGAGGGAGGACGCCGAGGGGCTGAGGCAGCGAGGTCTGGACGCCGCGCAACGCTTTCTCGATGAGCATCAGAGCGTGTTCGACGAGGCAGAAGAGGCAGACCGCCGCCCGCCGCAGGCGCACGCCGCGTGATGGAGCTGTCTATCGACGTCCCCTGGATCCTGCAGGTTGCCGAACTCGCCGGCGCCGGTGCCCCCGCCCCTGACAACTACGGGGTGCCCGTGGCAGCAGGCGCCTGCCACCGTGCCGAGCTGCTGGGGACGCCCGTCTCGTCTGGGGCTGCCTCCGCCTCCGGGAACGCCCGCCGACTGAGATCACGCATCGCGCGCGCTCGACAGCCTCCGCGACGGCCGGATCAACGGGCCGCTCGGGCCGCCTCCACAACCACCAGTAGCAGCACAGGTGATACGCAACCGGTGCCGCGTCCCACCCTCTGAACTGCACACATACGGCTGCGGCCCGCGAACACACCAGGTGTTTTGGGGGCGCCACCCGTGAAGCGGGGCGGGGCAGACCGGGGGCCGGTAAAAACATAGGGAGAGAGGGGGGGTTGGGAAGAGTGTTAGTAAACAAGGGTT